>URWU01000082.1 GCA_900551585.1 uncultured Alphaproteobacteria bacterium
CTCTATAGGAGGTAAAAATGAGCGCATATATAGACTTAATCGGTTATGCTGCGGGAGTAATGACGGTCAGTTCTTTCATTCCCCAAACAGTCAAAACCTACAGAACCAAAAATGTTGCCGGCTTGTCGCTGATTATGTACACGTTGTTTAATATCGGCGTTGTCGGCTGGATTATTTACGGAGCCATAATCGCGGCTTATCCGCTGGTTATTTTCAACTCAATAACTTTTTTATTTTCATTCCCGGTTTTGGTAATGATTTTGATATATCGCCACGATCACCCGCAGCCGCATCAACCAAACCTTAACTAATCATGGCTATGATATCCTCAGCTTAAATTTTTTTTAATGAGGATATAATGGATTATTTATTTGAGGGTATCGGTTACCTGGGCGGACTGGCTTTGTCGGTTTCGTTTGTTCCCCAAGCCTGGAAAACATTTCGGACCAAAGATGTTTCCGGCCTGTCGCTCGGCATGTATGCAATTTATAATCTCGGCGTCTTGTGCTGGATAATTTATGGTTTTTATCTCCGTTCGGTGCAAATGGTTTTGTTTAACAGCATTTGCATCTGTTTTTCATTCCCTGTTTTGCTGATGGTGATTAAATATGGTAAGAAACGCTGAGTCTCTCAGCGTTTTTTTATGATAAACCTCAATGTAAAGTTGACAAATTTCAAAACAATGAATATGTTCAAACCATAATAAAAATTATCTACGATTGAATTATTCTTTTTGAAAAAAATATATTTATAACAATTTAATTATTATTCATCATGAAACGAAATGTTGACTTGACGGGTAAAACGGCAGAATTGCTGAATCCCGGTTATGTGGAAGCTGTGAAAAAATTTGCAGTTGAAGGTATTGTCACGAATGAAGATCAGCTTTATTTGGGCGAAGTGTGGTTAGAAGGCAGCGGCAGCAAAGTTTTTGCCGGCTTGTTCTATTGTCATGATTTTGTTGAAAGCTCTGTTTCGGAAAACCCGGATAGCAAGAGCTGTCACAAGAAGATTGCGTGTGTTCCCGTTTTTCAGGAAGGGAAAACAGTTTATGACGGCACAAGCGTACAGATTAGAGTGTTGGAACCGGGAAGCGTCTTTGAATATGACGGCGCTGTTTATCAGGTTCCCGTTCGTCCGCGCAGCCAAAACCCATATGTCTTGTCTCTGGCGGACGCGCTGGGGTTGTTTCATGCTTATGGTTTTGTTGATGCTCGGGAAGAAGATGTCTTTATCGGAACGTTTAGTTTTTATAACCGGACGGCAGATGAACTTTCAGCCCCGGAGGCGCGCAGACATTTTGGGATAGGCGTGAGTTATATGATTCGCGTTGAGGTCGATTCTGTTCCTCACGTTGCCGTTGTTCGTGCCTTTAATGAAATGTTGCCCAAAAGCGTCATTTGTTGTCCGGAAGCTGTTGCGGTTATCCGCCGTTATCTGCCGCATGATTCTTTCCGCACCGTTTGCGGAGAAATGGCGCTGATTAACGGGATAATGGTTAATTACGGACACTGGCTGAAAAACAAGCTCAATCAAATCCATGACACCTGTTCGGCGGCTGCAAAGCTGCAACTTTGTTAAAAACAACGATGCCGTCTGTGAAGAATAGTCACAAACGGCATCGTTTTTTCTTAAAATGATAATCTGATTGTCAGAGCAAGAAGCAAAATCAGAAATAAAAAAAGGACATAATTGCGGTACCAATCCTGATATTGTCCCCTTTTGGCTTTAGCCGTGGCACGCAATTTCTGCCTGGCATTTTCAATGCGCCAGATTTCAGCAGAATAGCAGTCTTCTTTTTCAAGCATTTCCGCAGTAATCTCGAATTCTTGGTCGGGATTATGCTTACGCTTTTTAAAATTAAGAAAAATTCTGGCCGCAATAACGGCAGCAAGCACATTTCCCATAATGAGAAGAGCAGCTGGCGTGTCTTTTAAATCACGGCTGATAATGGCTAACACGGCAACAAAAATAATATCCCAAAAATATTGCAGCCTGACGCTGATTGCATCGCGGACAATTTTGGGAGCAGACAGCAAAGATAAAACAATAAACAATGCCGTCAGAATGACAGAGGAAATTAAATCCATGTTTTATAATTTTTAAGATTAATAAATACGTTTATTGTCTGATAAAATAGCAGAAGGGCTAAGGTTTGGCAAGTTTTTTTATCTGAATTTTATGTCGCCGGCTTTTTTTATCACAAAGGGATTAGCCGGTTGTAAAGCCTTATTGCGGAGTGTTTCTTTGATTTTACTGAATTCTTTTTCATTTTTAACATCAAGAAAAGCTGTGCGGACACCGAGCTCTTTCTCAATATTTTCGGGCAGCTTGACATCTGTTGCGATATAATTGCCGAAATGATAAGTTTTGCCTTCAAAATCAATTGTCAGAGCCTCATCTCTGGCACGGCGGTATTCTTTGTCATCACCGCGGCTGCCGATATATTCAAGAGCCTTATCCGTAATTTGGTCGCTGTAAAGGTCGGCATAGTCAGATTGCCACATCTGCGCCGTGCTGTTAATCATTAAGCGCTGTTTAAGCCGCCGGTCGCTGCGTTTTGAGCTTTGCGGCTTGATTATTCCGGCTTTGACCGCGTCGCAATAGAACTTGAAATCCGCCTCAAAATAATTGTCGATTTCGCTGAGTTTTCCTCCTGCTTTGAGCCAGCGGGATTCCTGCTTCAACAGCTCTTTGGTCTTGGCGGAAATTTCATCCCACATATTGACTTTGCCGCCTTGCTGCGGAGAAAGATTGCGGAAATAAATCCCTTTACTGTCGTTTTTGCCGTGGTGTCTTTCATGCAATTCGGTATTTTCATAGGCTTCGGCCGTCCGGTTCAAGAAACGTGTGATAAAATCGCGGTTTATTTTGCTTGTGTCTGCCCGTTCGGCACCAAGGTTGGCAAAGCGCTCATAATCCTTAAAAATACTGTCCTTATCAAAAACAAATTGGCGCATGGTAATCTGTTTGTCATCGGTAGAATAAGCGCCGAGATAAGGATTTTCGCTGAACTCGACTACATGATGCAGGCTTTTGACATAAACCGTATCGACGATAATGCGGTTTTGGGCTTTTTGACGATAAGCCCGACGGTTCCGTCGGCGCTCCTGGCGCAGCTCACGGCGGCTTTTTTCCTGAGGATTGTTCAGGCAAGTATAAGTCGGCTCCAAGCCGGCTTCCAAATATAAAACCTCACCTTTTTCAAAAATAACATTATCAATAAAAAAGAGGGACAGTGCGTCAGAGTCGGCATGACAGCTGAAATCCGGTGCGGGGATTTCATATTGCTCAAAATGAGTATTATCCGGCTGAGCCGGTTCCTGTGCCGCTGCTGCGCCGGAAAGCGCTACGGCTCCGGCCGCCAGGCGCAAACGCAGATTTTTCAATTTTTGTTCAATATTCCGCTTCATGCTTGTTACCGCTTTTATTGAATTTTGACACCTATTAGTATAGCACAGCCGTCCGCTGCGTCAAATCATTAAAAAAAGAGGGGTGGGCATTGCCGGTCGGCTGGCTGGCTTTAACATCGTTGACTGCACCCGATAAAAACAGACTGCTGGCCACAATGCCCAGTGGGAGGGAAACTTTTTTACATCATTCTGATTAAAGTTTATTCTAACACAAAATTTGCCTCTCTTGCGTTACACTTTTATTAAACTCGCAGGCAAAAGCCCGATAATTTGCTTGCAAATAAGCATTATGGCGATATATTTAGCAACAGTAAAATATGTATAAACTTGCAAAAGGAGCTAATTAATATGCCTTTAGTCACAATGCGTCAGATTCTTGACCATGCCGCCGAGAATAACTACGGTGTTCCGGCTTTTAACATTAACGATATGGAACAAATTCTGGCTGTTTTGAATGCCGCCAAAAAAGTAAACGCCCCGGTTATCCTGCAAACCTCTACCGGCGCTCGTAAATTTGCCGGTGATCCGATGATTCGCCACATGATTGCTGCCGGTATCGAAATGTTCCCCGAACTGCCGATTTGTTTGCACCAGGACCACGGTTCTTCGGTTAATATCTGCCAGTCTGCAATCGTTAACGGTTATTCTTCGGTCATGATGGACGGTTCTTTGGAAGCTGACGGCAAAACTCCTTCTTCTTTTGAATATAATGTTCATGTAACCAAAGAAGTTGTTGCCCGCGCACATGCTGTCGGTGCTTCTGTTGAAGGCGAGCTGGGTGTTATCGGTTCTTTGGAAACCGGTAAAGGCGACAAAGAAGACGGTCACGGCGCTGAAGGCGTTATTGATAAAAAACGTCTGGTAACCGACCCTGAAGAAGCTAAAAGATTCGTCGAAGAAACCAAAGTAGATGCTTTGGCTGTTGCTGTCGGAACATCTCACGGCGCTTACAAATTCACCCGTAAACCCGATGGTGAAATTCTGGCAATCGACGTTATTGAAAAAATTCACAAAGTTCTGCCGAATACCCACATGGTTATGCATGGTTCTTCTTCTGTTCCTCAGGAACTGCAAGATCTCATCAACGCTTATGGCGGCGGCATTCCCCAGACTTACGGCGTGCCTGTTGAAGAAATCGTCCGCGGCATCAAATCAGGTGTTCGCAAAGTTAACGTTGATACCGACTGCCGCATGGCTATTACCGGTGCTATCCGTAAAGTATTTGCCGAGAATCCGAAAGAATTCGACCCGCGTAAATACCTCAAACCGGCAATTGAAGAAATGCAGAAAGTCTGCGAAGCCCGTTACATTGCTTTCGGTGCTGCCGGACATGCCGACGGTATTAAAGCCATTCCGATGTCTGTTATGGCAAAACGCTACGCTGACGGCGAAATTTAATTTATCCGCAGTTTTTAAGAAGGCTCCCGAATTCGGGAGCCTTTTTTTGTGGCCGCATAGAAAAAAGCTCTCTTAAATTTTTAAGAGAGCCTTTGCATTGTTAAAAAATTTTCAGGCAGCCGGATTATATTCGGCATTTAAGTCAATTCCGAGCTTCTTTGCTGTTTCGACAGCCTCATCGCACCAGACATATTTTTCATTATAAAGGGCAATCCCTTTAAAATTACGGTTCATAATCAATTTTATCTGGGCTTTGTCATGCAGGCTGTGATGTTGCAGATAAGCCTCCAAAAGGGCAATTTTGCTGCATTCGGTCAACCAAATTTCATTGGCAAAATCAAAGGCATATTTGCAGCGGCCGATAACTTTTTTATAACCTTTGCCGATGAGCCAGCTTTCTGCTTCCTTGCTCCATTGATAAACGGCGGCATAAAAGTTTGTCACTTCCGCAATGCGCAGTTCCAACAGGCAGACATGCAGCTTGGCATCAATCTCCCATCTTTTGATGTAGAGTTTAAGCGCCTGCCGATGTTCGGGAAACATCAGTTGCATATGTCTTTTTTTGGCCAGCGGAAAAAGAGGGATATACTGCAAAAGCAAGTCCTCGTTTCCGGGGACGAACAACAATTCCTGACCAGCGTCGCTGCAAACTATTTTACGGTCATTACCAGAACGAACATTGGCATAAAAATAACGCCTGACGATTTCTATCGGTTTTTTCTTCATAATAGATATATTTTTAGGGTAAATAATCACTTTTCATTTTTTCCGAATAGCACAGAAACAACTTTACGGCAAGCCGAAAATGACAAAATTTTGTCGCCGTTATCATTATTTTAACCTCTCGGCGTTATAAAAAATTATCAAAGATTTTTATCTCTATCCATTATGTCAATGTTAAACACTTAAATACATTTCATTATGAAATTCAGGACTATTATTTTCGCGGTAATTGGTTTGACGGTTTTGGTTTATTTATGGCAGAATCCGGAGGTTCTTCCGACCGATATTGCACCGCCGGTAACCGATTCTTTGAGCATTGTCGAAGAAAAAGTCGATTTTGAATTTGAAACCATGCAGGAAAAATTTATTTCCGAAGCTGAGTTTTGGGAGAAAGAAGCCTTAAAAATTCCCATGGCCAAAGGCGATGTGGTGGCAACTTCCGTTCTCGGCGGCAGCAAAATCACGACTTGTGTTGTCGGCTTCATTGTCAAACGGCCCGACAGCTCGCTCTACACGTTGTTTGTCCATCTTCCCGGTGACAAAACCGCCACTTGGGATGACAAAAATTTTGAATATCATTATCGCCGGCATAATCTGCCGATTGAATTTGTTTATGAATGATTATTCAATTTCTGAAAAAAGAACTCTTTGCCGTTAAACCCGCGGCAAAGAGTTTTTTGTTGATTTATTTTAAGAAGGATGATATGAATATGGACAAAATTAATTATTGATTGTCTAAGAATTGTGTCTTTATGCCGTTTGACGGCAATCAATAGAGTATTCACATTTAAAATTACAAAATTATGTCAGATTTTATTAGAAAAGCCAGCGGCTCGGCAACTTTACCGGACGGCGGCGCAAAGGTTAGTGAAGTTATCAGAGCACGTGCCATTTTCACCGCTCCGCCGACAGTCAGCCACGTTGTTAAACCCAACGGAATCTGGGTTGTGACTTGGCGTAATGGCGAAAATGAAGTCTTTACTTTGGTTGGAAAGCTCGATGAAGGGTCAAACCCGACTGCTGACGGCAAGGGAATGACTTCAAACGGCTTCACAATCGAAGTGTCGTTTACGAAAGAAGATAAATAAACTCTTCTTAAGCTCTTTACTGAGAATCCCGAATAATCGTAACTGATTATCCGGGATTTTTTGTAATGAAAATGTCATGATTTTTTTTCATTATTTTTGTCTAGACGAGAGGGCGGTTTTATGATATAAAAGAATAGTTTTAAAAATTATGCACTCTCTATATTTATGTTTTTTCCTCATGGAAAGCTGATTTTAAAACTTTT
>URWU01000083.1 GCA_900551585.1 uncultured Alphaproteobacteria bacterium
ATATAGTTTTACTTTTTACCCTGTTTCCAAGTTTGGCTTGGGCTGAACCAAATGTTCCGACAATATTTTTGACGGAACGGTTAATGTTGTATTCGTTTGTGCTTATAGTCGTCTTGGAAGCATGGGTCATATACAAATATCTCTCGGGAATAAATAAAAAGCAGAGTCTTATAATCAGTCTTAAAGCTAATTTATTAACGATGCTGGCAGTTGTTCCGATTGTCTGGGGAATTTGGGCATTTATTCGTTTTCATCCGATTGAGCTTCTTGTTCCTTTTATAGAAGGGAATATTTTGGAGCTGATTATTATATCTCCTTGGATTGATGCAACGCAAAATCTCCTCATTGCAGAGTGGATTATGGCACCGTTTTATTTTATTGCGTCTTATTATGGCGAATATTGGTTCAGCCGCAAAAAACTAGCCGATTATGATAGAAAGCTTGTAAAAAAAACATTCTTTCTCGCCAACCTCTATTCTTATCTGATGATAATGGCATTCGAGACAATCTATCAGCTTATTCTTGCCCATTATAAAGTGTTAAACCCGAAATTATGGTATTTATGGTAATAAGATGATGTTTCTGTTAATTTCACATGATTTATAGTGACAAAAGTTGAGGGAGATATTCGTGTCAAATATCTCCCTCAGATGTTAATGCCTGCTTTTTAGGCTTTAGTTCACACACATCAACACACAAGTTATTTTATATCATATGTTATGTATGATAGCAAGAGAAAAATGCACAAATAAATATAAAAGTCTAGGATTTCTGCGGTTTTTAGAACATTGTATGCTAATATAAAGTATTGGTTGTTGTTTTCGGGTGTTTTTTTCAGAGAAATATATTAGAATATCAGTCAAATCTAAATTAGCAGCTTTCATAAAGAGGCTTTTCTTTTTTGCCGCCTTTACGTTTTGAAGCAAAAAAAGATTTGAGAATTTGTGAGCAGTCTGTTTCGAGAATCCCTCCTTCGACAAGTGGCTTGTGATGACAGGTCGGTGCATCATAAAACCGCACGCCGCTGACAACGGCACCGCCTTTGGTGTCTGCGGCTCCGAAATAAAGGCGGCTGATACGCATAAATGAGATGGCGGCGGCGCACATGGTGCAGGGTTCAAGCGTCACATATAAATCAAGGCCGCGCAGACGGTTGGTGTTGAGCTTGGCACAGGCTTCGCGCATGGCCAGAATTTCGGCATGAGCCGTCGCGTCTGCCGTATGTTCCGACAGATTATAAGCTTCGGCAATAATGGCGCCTGTTTCAGGATTAACGACAACTGCGCCTATCGGAACCTCATCGGCGGCAGCCGCTTTTTGCGCCAGTTCGAGAGCTTTGGCCATATAAAATTCTTTATCCATCTTAAACCTGTTGTTGCGAAGTGTTATTTTCTATATTAATATAGCCTTAATTTAGAAAAGGGAAGTTAAAAATATGGCTGAAAGAATAGCAAAATTTATGGCGCGCTCGGGAGTTTGTTCCAGACGTGCCGCTGAAGAACTGATTAATCAGAAACGGGTGACCGTTAATGGTGAAACGGTTGAAAGTCCGGCTTTCAATGTCGAAGGGACGGAAAAAATCCTGCTCGACGGCGAGAAACTGCCGCAGATTGAAAGCACCAGATTGTGGATTTATTACAAGCCGGTCGGTTTGGTCACCAGCCATAAAGACGAAAAAGAGCGTCCGACGGTATTTCAGCACTTGCCGGCTTCAATGCCGCGCGTGATTTCGGTTGGTCGTCTGGACTTAAATTCCGAAGGGCTGCTGCTGTTAACCAATAACGGCGAATTATCCCGTAAACTGGAACTGCCGTCAAACGGCTGGGCCAGACGCTACAAAGTCCGCGTTCACGGGTTTGTCGATGAGAAAAAACTGGCTTCTCTAGCCGGCGGGATTGAGGTCGAAGGTGTAAAATACGGACCGATAAAAGCTGAAATCGAAACTGCAAAAGGAACAAATACCTGGTTGCAGATTACTTTGACCGAAGGCAAAAATCGTGAAATCAGACGTGTTTTGAAAGCTATCGGCCTGAATGTTAACCGCCTGATTCGACTGTCTTACGGACCGTTCCAGCTCGGCAGCCTCAAAGAAGGCGAGGTCAAGGAGATTCCGCAGAAAGTATTAAAAGAACAGCTCGGAGCAAAATTTCAGCTATGAGAATTATCTCTGGGATATACCGCGGCAAAAAACTATTGTCGCCGGTTTCTGAAAAGGTGCGTCCGACATCTGACCGCACCAGAGAAGCCGTATTTAATATTCTCTATTCCAAACTGCCCGGCGCCTTATCGCAGATAAGCCTGCTCGATGTTTTTTCCGGCAGCGGCGCTTTTGCGCTGGAAGCGGTTTCACGCGGTGTGAAGCAGGTCGGAATGATTGATATTGATACCAAAGACCTGCTCAAAAATGTCGCCTTGTTTCCGAAAGAGAAAGATAAGATTAAGGTGATGAAACTAAATGCCGCAGATTTGCCCCAAGCAACGCAGAGTTATGATTTGCTTTTTATGGATGCGCCTTATCATAAAGGGCTGAGCGAAAAAGCTTTGCAGCAGCTGGCAGAAAAAGGCTGGCTCCAAAAAGGCGCAATGGCCGTTGTTGAAGTTGAAAGAAACGAAGAACTGCCGCTGCCCGAACAATATACTTTAACAGACGAGCGCATTTACGGGCTGGCTAAAGTTTTATTTCTGACTTTTCAGGCTTAATTAAAGAGCTTTTTCAAAACGATTTTTTCAACCAGCAAAGCATCATCGCGAATAGCAATCGGTGTTGTCACCGTCAGATATTTATCTTCCGGGTCAGCTTTATAAGCTTTGTTGCCGAGCAGGATTTTGACAACGAAAGTTCCCTTGCTGTCAAGCCAGTTCATGCTCTCCAAATCATCAATCAAAACCTGCAGCGCTTTTGATGATGTATTCAGCTGCAAAATCGGTTTGAAAGTTTCGTTAAAATACAGGCTGCCTTTGCCGACCATCAACAGCGGCGGCCAGTTGAGGTTGAAGTCTTTAATCTCGATATGCCCGTCTTTGGCCAGCCACTCGCGCAGAGCCTGTTGAAAATTCTCGCCGCCTTTAATTTGGCCGAGAACGGAAGCATTCAAATAAATACGCTCAATATTTTGGCCGAGGGGATAATCTAACAAACCGTTCAGTTTGACCTGGCGGATATCCAAATGGCCGCGCAGCGACGGAGATTGGTCATTAATCAATTGCGGAGCAATGATTCTCGCTGCCAGGTTAATTTCACCGATTTCCGCCCAGTCGCTGATGACGGCGTTTTGCAGTTGCACGGTCAAATTGTTCGGCGCTCCGGAAGAGGGCAGTTCAACAGCAAAATCATAGGCACCGAGGCTGATTTTATGTTCCTTGCCGCCATAGATAAGCTCTTGTTTTTCTCCCAAAGAAATTTGCAGTGACGGAGCGTTAAAAAAGCCGCTGTCGAGAGATAGTTTATCAATTTCCCAAGCGTGGTTTTGCGACAGGCTGTAAATTTTCAGGTTCTTAAATGTTACCAGCGAAAAAGGATACAAAGCGTTAAAATCAATATCTTCATAAGCCAAATCCCAGCCTGCCCGGTTGAGGGAGCCAATCACATAATGCATATCATTTTTAAAGTGATTAATCACCGCGCGGCGTTGTAAATAATTGGAGATAATCATCAGACAAATCAGCAGAGCCGCAGCAAAAGCGGCTGCCGGCCAAAGATAAGCTTTCACCGGCCGCAGCTTGTCAAAATTAAGACTACCCGCCTGAGCTTTTAATTCCTGCCATTTTGTATTGATGAAATTAACCACGCTTTATCCTTTCTTCGCGTTGTCTAACAGCTTTTGCGCATGCGGATATTTCTTGGCGCTTTCGGCATTCAGCTCGGCGCATTTTGCTTCGATTCGCTGCTGCAGTTCGGTCATGAAAGCCTTCTTTTCCATTCCGAGCGGCATCGGTTCCATAAATTCGATAATGATTGTTCCCGGATAGCGCAGAAAGGAATTTTTAGCCCAGAACAAACCGGTGTTTAAGGCAACCGGCACAACCGGCACATTAAGATTCTGATAAAGGAAAACCAATCCCGGTTTATATTCGGTCGTCAAGCCCGGTTTGGTACGTGTGCCTTCCGGAAAAATGATAATCGGACGTCCTTTTTTCATCCGGTCTTTAGCTTCTTTCAAGAGCTTTTTCAGGGTCGCGCCGCCGGCTGAACGGTCAACGGCAATCATACCGTAAAAATGCTGTGCCCAGCCGAAAATCGGAATATAGGTCAGTTCTTTTTTCAAAATAAAAGTCGCTTTGGTAATGTAAGAAGACAGGCAGTAAGTCTCAA
The DNA here is from genome assembly GCA_900551585.1 of uncultured Alphaproteobacteria bacterium. GTDB lineage: Bacteria > Pseudomonadota > Alphaproteobacteria > RF32 > CAG-239 > CAJLXD01. Next base: position 4,313 of record URWU01000083.1, read on the forward strand.
TAGCCGACTGGTGTTTAGCGGCATAAATCACGCCTTCCTGCTTGAGATGCTCGCGGCCGCGGATTTCAATTTTGATACCGCAGATTTTTAAATAAGAACAGCACAGCGGCATCAGGAAAAAATTCCACAACGGGATAGTCGCTTTTCTCGAAAAAACGCCGACGATTGAGCCGATGACACAACCGAAAGCCAGCGTGGTATAAAACAAAACATTAAACAACAGCGAACGAAGATATATCATAGTCAGTCAAGTCCTTTTATTTTACGAGGCGTCGTATCAGCCATACATATAAAAATTTATTATATTCCGAAGCAATTAAATAGAAGCTTCGTGCACTTTTCCACCATTCTTTGGCCACATAATCGGAAAATACCGGGTGAACAACAATTTTAAGCTCGGGATTCTGGTGCTGAAATTCCTGCAAGCTCCTCGGAATATGATAATTTGAGGTCACAAGGCGAATGGATTTGATTTTGTTTTGTTTAATCCAGGCCTGAGTCTCAATGGCATTTTCAATTGTGTTGGTTGATTTTTTTTCCAGAAGAACATTTTTTTCTTTGGGAAAAACCACGTCTTGTTGGTGGCTGATGGCGGCCAGAGAGGTGTTTTTTTCAACACCGGAAATAAAAAGCTTTTGCGCCAGGCCCTGATTATAAACTTTGATTGCTTCGCTGATTCGGTTGCGTCCGCCGGTCAGCACGACAATCGCTTCTGTCCGGGTTTGTCGGTCAACAGCGTAATGATTAATCTGATAAGCAAAAGCGACAAAGCCTCCGAACCATAAAGCCAGAGCTAAAAATCCGCCGCTGATAATCAACTTCCTCATTTTGCCTCTACATCATTTTTTGCAAAGTTTGTTTAACCGTATAATAAGCCGTCAGCATGGCAATCAGCGACGCAAAAACCGGCAGGCTGAGAATAACGCCCCAAGCCTCAAAAGACAGATGTGCGTCACTGATAATTCCGCCTTCAATCTGCTGTGCGAGAGAACCGATTCCGAAAATTGTCGGAATGGCAATCGCCAGCCCGATTAAAGCGCCTTCCAAGCCGAGGATTGCGGTGCGTTTGGCATATTGCTGCGCCACATAAGTATCTTTGGCCCCCATCTGGTGCAAAATTTCAATCGTATACCTGTGCAGTCCCAGACTGGTTTGCGTTGTGTAAAAAATTGCGCCGGAAGTAATCATAATCACCAGAGCCAAAACACTCAAAGCCAGCATTTTCAAGCCGTCGGCAAATTTAATCAGCTTGTTGAGCCATAGTTTGTGGTTGTCAATCGAAGCCATCGGCGTTGCCTGAGCCAGCTTGGCAGCCAAATCAATAAAATCGACTTCGGCGCCTTTTTTAATTTTAACGTCAATAATGCGCGGCATCGGCAAATCTTTGATATTCACGCCGTCGCCGAGCCAGGGCTGAATCAATTTCTCAAGCTGGTTATCTTTAAGAGGCGTTACTTTTTCGATTTCCTCGATGTTTTTCAAAAATTCAACGGCTTTGTCCTGATGAGCCAGCGTTTCGGCCAGAGCTTTTTCCGAATTAACATTGGTTGCCGGCATAATCTGCACGGTCAGCGAGCCGAGAATACTCTCATTCCAGTTTTGCAGCATGGTATTAATCGCCAGCACGCCGGATAAGGTTACGGCAAACAAAAAGACGGCAATGGAAATCATAATCTGCAAAAACAGGCTGGTACTGTCACCTTTGAGCGGCAGTTCTTCATGACGGGCAATAAATATCTTTTGCTTAGACATGGCGGCCTCCGATTCCCGTATAATCATTGGGGCTGAAAATTTTCAAGCCGCGGTTCTGCAAATGCAGGCGCGGATAAGCAAAATCAGTAATCAGCTTTTCACTATGGGTGGCAATCACCACGGTCGTGCCGAGCTTGTTCAGTTCGACAAACAGCTTCATCAGCTTCGGGGCAATATCGTTGTCAACGTTTCCGGTCGGTTCGTCGGCCAGCAGCAGGTCGGGACGGTTGATGACGGCACGGGCAATCGCCACGCGCTGTTTTTCACCGCCGGAAAGAGTCGACGGCGTTGCCTGGATAGATTTGTCGAGTTCGACCCATTGCAAAAGCTCCATTACTCTTTTTTTGACTTCGCGTTCGTCCATACCGCAAACGCGCAGCGGCAGGGCAACATTGTCAAAAGCAGATAAATGGTCAAGCAGGCGGAAGTCCTGAAACACGACGCCGATTCTGCGCCGCAGCAGCGAAAGAGAGTCGCGGTTGGTAAAGTTGACGTTTTTGCCAAAGACGCTGACAATGCCGCGGCTCGGTTTCTGCGCCAGATACATCATGCTCAGCAGCGACGTCTTGCCGGCACCGCTCTTACCGGTCAGAAAATGAAAAGACCCTTTTTTAAGCGATAATTTGATATCGCTCAAAATCTCCGGCCCCTGACCGTAGCGAATGCCCACATTCTGCATTTCAATAATCGAATTGAGATTGTTATCAATATTCAGCAACTTTTTCAGCTCCCTTTCAGCTTGTTTGCCCCTCA
>URWU01000084.1 GCA_900551585.1 uncultured Alphaproteobacteria bacterium
GAATTAGATAGCTACGCATTGGCTGAAGCTACTGTATTGTCGCTAAAAAACGCGATTAGGTTGCACTTGGATTCTTATTTTCTCTATAAAAATAAATCATATCCTACAGCTCATTACATTTCAATTATGGCATTAGAAGAAATAGGAAAAATGAAAATTCTCGATAGAGTATGCTTTTTTAATGACTGTGGATTTAAAGACAAAACATTACACGATTGGTTTAGAGATACTTTTTACCATAAGCCAAAACAAATGGAAGCTATAGATTGGGGAAGATATATAAAAAGAAATGAAAAAACAGGCAAAATAATATCAATAACAGAAAGATATAAACACATTTTTGATGGAGATTTAAATAGGCGAAAAGAAGACTCAATATATGTTGGCATAGCAAAAGACGAAGAAGGAGAAAGTATTGTTATTAATCCAAGTTATTATGACAAAGATGATGCTATAAAACAAATGACAATAACCCATGAGGTTATTTTAAGAGAACTACTTTATGTAAAGAAAAGTGGGTTTTATTATGATACAGAAGAACTAACCCTTTACATATACAAGCATGGAATGAAGCTATATAATAAGTTAATGAAACTAAAAATACCTATTTCTTTCGATGTATTGCAAGAACTTTTGAAGTTGGAAAAAGAAAAAACAGTTATAAAATCTAATTCTGCATTTGCAGACCAATTTCTTTTATAGCGTTTAATTGGCTTTTTAACAATAAAATATCATCTCTTCTTCTAAAAAGTTCGGATACTATCCATTCAAGGCAACCACGTTTAACAAAGTCGTCATTTGGGCGACTTTTTATTTTCAATCACTTAAGCCGACATATGTGGTCTCTGAATGTTAAAGTCTATTTTTGACACTCAATAGGAAGAATTATAGGTTACTCAGATAAAATTGTTTTGTTTGTGAAACGGATTCTTAAATCTAATACAATTACTTATCGGGAAATCAAGCTGCAAATTTAGTTTTGAGGTTCCCATATATATGATTGACCGTCGGGAGATACTTCTTTAACCATTTTTGATATGTCCGAAACCGAACGGGATATCTCAAAATGGCGGCGAAAAGGCAGAAGCTGCCGTGAAATTTTTACCGCTTCTTCGGATACTGCCCGTGTATAATCTTCAGCACAAAGGATAATCTTTTTTGAAACAGTCCCGGCCTGTTTACCTGAACTTTTTTCCAGCAGACAATCAGAAATTTTTTTATGCCATTTCAGATGATCAAAACGCGTTAAGGCAATAGATAAAGCCGTATTTACCAATGGCAACGGCAATCCTTCATCAAACATACTGTAATCTATATGCGGATTAAAAATATAATAATCAATTAAAGCGTCATCCAGAGATAAATTACCAGTCTTTAACTTATCTTCTGCTGCATCAAGCTCCTCCGTATAATATTTCATTATGTTTTGTACCGCTTCCAAATTAAAATGCTCATTCAACAGGCTCATTTGCCGTCTACGTATTTCCGCAACAGCTTTTTCTTTAACCGTTGGCATATCCATAGTTCCGGCCAGAAGAGCGGCCCGGAGTTCTGCATCGCTGACCTTATAGCTGTCGCTTTTCCGGATTTCTTCTATTTGCGCAGCCTGATCCGGATTATCGCTTTCTACCCCTAACAATGAAAGAATTAAGGAATTGTGATAATCGTATAACAGAACGGAATAAGTATATTCATCTTCAACAGAATATTTTCTCTCATCAAGAAAATTCTTAGCATTATTATCCCCGCAGGCACTTAAAATCCAAAGTCCGCTTAAAATAACCAAATATCTCAATTTCATGATTACACTCCTGCTAAGATCTATTATTGATGTTATTCAATTACCAGCGGATACGTTTCATCATAGACAGTCCGTAAATTACGACCTTTATATTCCCAATAAGCAGTTGGCTGAATATCATATTTTTTGTTAAGCAGACGTTTTGTCAATGCTGTTAAAGAATATTTCTCGCCATTATATTCAACTCTTTTGGCTTCGCAGACCGTAACTTTTATTTTCGGATCTTTCGTGAACATCAGTTCATCACCGGCATTTATTCCCATTTCTAAAAAGTTAAGCGGCGGACGTTTGGGTAATTTTTTGGCAGCTTCTTTTTCTTCTTTAGAGACATCTTTATCCAAAACCTTTTGTAATTGAGGCGTTATCTCTTTTAAATTCATCATTCGAACCCATTCCAAAATATCTTCGGCATCAATCATAAAAAATTCACGACGGGGATTTAGACGTGCAGCTTTGAAAACACGATGAGCCAGAGCTTCTAATTTACCGCAATCTTCAACTTCTGCGGCAAACAGACATTGAAAGGGAAGAGGAACACTGGTAACCCCTAAATATAATTGTTTCATCCGTTTTTGAACATCGTCCATCTGAGTCTTGCCTATTTTGACTAGTCCCGGCATGGCGTCATTTGTCAGGATATAAAAAATTCCGCGCTTATCGTCCATTTCGATCTCCGATATATTAATTTTTTGTTATCTTACTCTAAGAAAAATAAAAAACAAGGCATTAATACCGGCATAGCAGTATCGTACTGCAATATTAATATGGAAAAACAAGGTTCAAGATACCATTGATGAACTCGAGCAGAAAAAAAATAAAATAATCTTCCGATAATCCGTCATAACAGATACATAAAAGCCCAGGGATACCAGACTTAAGTGTGAGCAATCGGTTTAGTATTGCCCGTCAGCAGCTGGGGATGTTGACTGCCTGGCCGAATGCAAAAAAATGAAACTCCGACAATAACTCAAGAATATAAAAGTATTTCTGCTAGGGCGCCTTATTAGAATTTATTTCAAAAGCTTTGATTTCGGCGGTATGATTTCTACAGCTACATTTTACCGTCTAATAAAATTTTTATGAGAAAAATAGAGTCCAATTTCAAACAGCAAATAAGTCGGGATAGCGAGCATGGTTTGGCTAACGACGTCTGGTGGGGTCAAAAAAGCCGCAATAATCAAAATGCCAACGAAAATATACGGTCGCTTATCTTTCATACTCTCATAAGAAACTATCCCTGAGCGAATAAGCGAAAAAGTTACCAACGGAAACTGAAACATAATACCGAAAACTACTGACAACCATAAAGCCAGCGTAATAATATTAGAAATACCAAAAACAGCTTTAATATCTGTTGTTGCAAAGCTAATTCCAAAATTAATAACTAAAGGTAAAATAAAAAACAGACAGAATAAAACACCGGTGATAAATAATAAACCGGAACTCAAAACGATTGATTTAACAAAACGCCATTCATTTTCCAGCAATCCGGGCAATAAAAATTCCCAGATTTTCTTGGCTATATAAGGAAAACAAAGCAGCAGGTCCAAAACCACAGCCATTTTTATCTGCAGGATAAAAACTTCCATCGGCGAAAAATAATTAAGAGAAATATTATTATCGGCTATCATAATCTTAATAAGCAGATTCATAAAATATGGCGCAGCCAAGAACATCGGCACAATGCCGATACCCAGCGCGACAAAGCATTTTATCAATGTCGCGCGCAGAGCTTCAAGATGAGAAACCAAACTTTCTTCTTTGTTTTCCATTGTTACTTCTCGGATTTGTTTTCTTCTTCCAATACTGCTTTTTCAACAGAATCTTTCAGTTCCTCAGCTTCATTTTGCAGCATTTCCTTGGCTTTTTTATATTCATACTGAGCTTTGCCCAAAGCTTTAGCCAGTTCGGGAATGCGTTTGCCTCCGAACAAAACCAGCACGACAACCAATATCAGAGCTATTTCTGTTAATCCTAAAGACATTCTATTTCTCCTTTTTTATTCATAAATCGGTTTGTAATTTTCAATTTTGGTTTCTTTAATCAGGTTGATGGTTGCCAACGCATTGGGCAATCCGATATACGGAATAGTCTGCACCATTGCCGCCAGCTGCCGGTTTTTATCGTTTCCGGCTTTCAGATTGCCGATGATATGTGCCGGTATCTGTTTTTCAGCACCCAGCGTCGTTAAAATTACCAGCGACAGTAATTCTTTTTGCTGCAAAGTAAGTCCGTTACGCGTGTAGAAATCTGAAAAACAAAATTTTGTCAGCATATCGGGAACTTCCGTTTGATATGGTTCCGGCAAAGCCTGCATAGCCTGTTTGACTTCGTCGCCATAAAGTTCCTTTTGGAGCGCAAGGCCTTTTTCAAAACGGTTTTCTTCGGTAATTGTTGCCATATTTTCCAAAGGCAGATTGATACCGCGCTCTTTTATTACTTCATTGAACACGCCGACAGCATTCAACGTGCGGGGAAAGCCGATAAACGGAGCCGCCAGATAAATACTCTCGCGAACCTGCAACGGCGTGTTACCTACATTTAGGGCCGCATTAATATGGGCTTTCAGCTGCGGCAGAGCCTGCATTGTCGTCAATGATACGACCGTAATCAGTTCTCTGTCTTGAGGACTTAATTCTCCGACATAAAAGACTTCGCCGAAAATAAGCCGCTGCAGAATTTCCATAAATTCCGGATCGGTCGGACTGCCGCTGCGCTTGGCGGCAAACAGTTCTTCATAAACTTTATCGGCACGTTCTTCTCTGGTCATTTGCTTCTCCTTTTCCTGAGCCTGTGCAAAAGTTGAAAACAATATTAAATGCAAGGCTAAAACATATTTAAAAAATTTCATTGTCAGTTCTCCCTATTTGTCAATCTGGCTTTCGGTAAATTCGTCGGCACGATGACCAACCAGACGAATTGCGGCATAATCTTTTTCAAAATCTGCCAACTCGTCCGCCGTCATTCTGACCGCGGACGCCCCGAGAAAATCGTCAAGATGTTTCGGGTTAGTCGTTCCCGGAATCGGTACTATCCAAGATTTCTGTGACAGCAGCCAGACCAGTGCGAACTGTGCCGCTGTCACATTTTTGCGCTTTGCCCATTTTTCAACCAAACGGACAATCTGCATATTTTGTTTCAACGCCTCAGGAGCAAACATCGGCAAAGTTGCCCGACGTTCGTTCTGGAAACGGCTGGTTTCATTAATCGTTCCGGTCAACAACCCTCTGCCGAGCGGGCAATAAGGAACAAGACCGATACCTAGTTCCTGCAAAGTCGGAAAAATTTTGGTTTCCGGTTCCCGCCAAATAAGCGAATATTCGCTCTGCACGGCACTGACCGGACAAACGGCATGCGCTTTGCGGATGGATTTGGCGCCGGCTTCCGACAAACCCCAATGCAGAACCTTACCCTCCTGCATCAAATCTTTAACCATACCGGCTACGGCTTCCATCGGCACTTCGGGATCAACGCGATGCTGATACAGCAAATCAATATAATCCGTACGCAGTCTCTTCAAAGAACCTTCAACCGCACGCCGAATATGATCCGGGTGACTGTTTAAGGCTGTTGGCTTCTTTTCTTCTACGCCAAAACCGAACTTTGTAGCGATTTTGACCTGTCCGCGCACCGGCTGCAAAGCTTCGCCGACCCATTCTTCGCTGATATAAGGACCGTAAACTTCCGCAGTGTCAAAAAACGTAACACCGTTTTCATAGGCTCGGCGGATAAGCGCAATCATATCTTTTTTATCATATTTTCCGCCGTAATATCCAACCATAGGCAGGCAGCCGAGTCCGATGGCAGAAACGCTTAAACCTCCCAGATTACGATGTTCCATTCTTCTCTTTTGTTTGATTTCAGCCCGTACGGCAGCCAAGGGGCGTACCGAACCGCCTAACATTCCCGACATTAAAAGAGCCGAACCGGATACCATTTTCAAAAATTCCCTGCGATTCATAACATTTTCCTTACTTTTCCAAAATTTCAATCTTAGCTGAAAATCCGCCTTTTTGCCCGGCCAGATGTTCCAAACCGCTTTCAACTTCGCCCAAAGGTATCAGGCTGGTATCTATGGTTTTGCCATGGTTTTTGTAGAAAAACCCCATATTTCCCCACGGCGCATAAATAAACATCTTTCCGGCAGATGCTATCATACCGCGCGGTGCGTTGTTCAATGACAACGACCGGGGGAAATCGGTGATTTTTTCTTCTCCGGCAAAATCAATAAATTCAAAATTTGCCGGCAAAAATTCCAAAAACTGTGCCGAAGCCGAATTGTCTTGCATACGGACAATTACTTCTTTATCGTCAAAACTGAGTTTTATTTTCATATTTTTATTCCTCTCGGCTCCCGTTCCGCAGACCGTCCCGGAAACAAGCATATTGAAACAAAGGGCAAGTATGAACAGGATTTTCCTCATAGACTTTTCCTATTTGTATTCTGCATCGCTTACCGGTTCAAGCCAGACCGGCTTATTGTTGTCAGGATTCGGGGTCAGAGCAATATGGCTGAACCAAGATTCCGGAGCCGCACCGTGCCAATGTTCAACATAAGGATCAACTTTGATAACATCGCCGGGTTTGAGTATTTCTATTTCTTTCCCGCGGATTTGGTGCCGCCCCTCGCCGTTTGTCACCAGCAGAACCTGGCCGCCGGTATGATAATGCCAGTTGGTACGGGTACAGGGCTCAAAAGTAACATTGGCCGCCGGCATTTTCAGTGTTTTGTCATAATCACTGATATTAGCCAGATAAGACTTTCCGGTGAAATATTGAGCATAAGGATTTGGCTCTCCTTTGGCAAAAACCGGTTTATAATCATTCTGCGGATGAGCACAGGCACTAAGCATCAAAATCCCCGTACATAAATTTAAAATTCGCTTCATGGATCGCTCCTTTTAATGAAAAATAAAAATTTTGAATATACTTTAATAATGATTGACGGGCCGCTCAAAGTCCAATATCGTTCTGTCTCTTATACACATCTCCGAGCCC
>URWU01000085.1 GCA_900551585.1 uncultured Alphaproteobacteria bacterium
TGTAGCTCCGTCTCGTGGGCTCGGAGATGTGTATAAGAGACAGGCATTGCCGAACCGGCGGAAAGCGGCCGCAAAAACCTCATGTCTGTCGGGCTCAGAGACATGGCCGTTGCCACTTCCGGCAATTATCATAATTTTTATTATCGGGACGGTAAAAAAATCTCTCATACCATTGACCCTCTGACAGGCTATCCGGCAGAGCATAATCTTGTTTCGGCAACGGTTTTCAGCCCGAGCTGCATGGCTGCCGATGCTTATGCCACGGCTTTGATGTCCATGGGCGAAGAGAAAGGCCTTGTTTTTGCTGATAAATATAATCTCGCCGCCATTTTGTTTGTCAAAGATAGTCAGGGCCGCATTGAGACCTTATATTCTAAACAGGCACAAATTTTACTCGGAGTTCAATCATGAAACAAATCACACATCCGGCTGTTGTCAGCAAAATCACCGATAATTCGGTTTTTGCCGAAGTCAAAGTCAAGTCGGCCTGCGGCAGCTGCGCCATGAAAGGCGCCTGCGGTATCGGCGATTGCGCCAATAAAAAGGTTGAAATTCATACGGATAAAGCTCAAAACTATCACATCGGCGAAGAAATCACCGTCACTCTGGCAGAAAATTATGGCTTTTTTGCCTTGTTTTACGGCTATATTTTGCCGCTGATTCTGGTACTTATCGTTTTATTCGGCTCTTTGGCCCTCGGCTTTGGCGAAATCTCAAGTGGGATATATAGTATTATTGTCTTGATTCCATATTATTTTGGATTATCCTTGAGCAAGAAATATTTTTCAAAGAAGTTCCATTTTACAATTGCCGAAAAATAATCAAACTCAAAGCATTACCGGGATAATAAAAGAGAGATTTTATGGATATTATAGTTTCAAATGTATTGGTTTTGGTAGGAATAGCTCTGTTCGCCGCAATCATTCTGTATCTGGTTTCCCAAAAATTTAATGTTGAAGAAAATCCCAAAATCGGTGAAGTAGAGTCCGTTCTGCCCGGTGCCAACTGCGGTGCCTGCGGCAAAGCCGGCTGTCACAATTTTGCAGAAAGCTGCGTCAGGGCTGATGAAAACGGGTTCAAAAATCTTTACTGCCCGGTCGGCGGGGCTGAAGTCATGAAACGCGTCAGCGACATTTTGGGCTATGCCGCGGTTGAAAAAGAACCGACTGTAGCCGTTTTGAAATGTAACGGCACCTGCGAAAACGCTCCGACCAAAATTCATCTTGACGGGGTTTCAATCTGCCGCCTGGCTGCCAAAATCTCTGTCGGCCAAACCGGTTGCCCCAACGGCTGCCTGCGTTTGGGCGATTGTGTCAAAGTCTGCAAATTTGATGCTCTGCATATTGACGAACAAACCGGCCTGCCGGTTGTTGATGAAAACAAATGCACTTCCTGCGGCGCCTGCGTTAATATTTGCCCGCGCCATTTGTTTGAAATCCGCCCCAAGGGCAAAAACGGCCAGCGTGTTTACGTTGCCTGCAGCAACACTCAAAAAGGCGCTGTAGCCCGCAAAAACTGCAAAGCAGCCTGCATCGGCTGCATGAAATGCACCAAAGTCTGCCCTGCCGTCAAAGTTGAAAATAATCTTTCTTATATTCCGTCCGAGGTTTCTGCTGCCGAATTTGGCGCAGAACTGGTCAAAGCCTGCCCGACAGGCGCCATTATTATGACCGAGCCTCACACCAGCGACAAAGAGGTCAAGAATGACGAGTAAAAAAACTTTTCCTATCGGCGGCATCCACCCCGATAAGCACAAAATTACCACAGATAAACCGATAATTGACGCAGGACTGCCGGAAATTGTTTATATTCCGGTTAAACAGCATATTGGTTCTCCGGCCAAAATCATTGTTCAAAAAGGCGACAAAGTCAAAGTCGGCACTCTGTTGGCAGATGCCGACGGTATTGTTTCGGCCGATGTTTTTTCTTCTGTTTCCGGAGAAGTTATCAAGGTTGAAGAAGTCGAGGGCGAATTCGGCTATCTGGAAAGCATGATTACGATTAAGGTCGAGGGCGACGAATTTGAACCTTCAATTGACCGTAGTCCGGACTTGGTAAAAGAAATTGCTTTTGAACCGCAGGAAATTGTCGAGAAAATCCGTTCAGCCGGTATTGTTGGTATGGGCGGCGCCGGATATCCGACCCCGATTAAAACGGCTGTCCCCGGCGATAAAAAGGTTGATACCTTAATCTTAAACGGTATTGAATGCGAGCCCTGGCTCACCGCCGATGACCGTCTGATGGTCGAAAAAGCCGAAGAAATTATTGTCGGCGCCAAAATCATCAACAAAGTCTTGGGTATCCAAAACGCAATTATTGCTATTGATGAAAACAAACCGCGCGCAATTGAGGTTTTGACCAAACTGACCAAAACTTATATCGGCGTCAATGTTCAGGTCTGCAAAACCAAATATCCGCAAGGCGGCGAAAAACAGCTGATTAAAGCCATTACCGGACGCGAAGTTCCGAGCGGCAAACTGCCGATAGACGTTGGCTGCATTGTTCAGAATGTCGGCACCGTTTTTGCAATTTATGAAGCTGTTCAGAAAAACAAACCCTTATTCGAGCGTATTGTTACCGTCAGCGGCGATGAATGCCAAAATCCGCAGAATTTCCGCGTCAGAGTAGGGACTCCGGCCTCTTTCCTGATTGAGAAATGCGGCGGCATTAATGAAAACACCGCACAAGTGATTTTCGGCGGCCCGATGATGGGCACCTCAGCCGTCAATATTAATGCGCCGATTACCAAACTCACCTCCGGCATTTTGCTGCTGTCAGACAAAATCAGCCATAAACCCATGGAAACAGACTGCATTCGCTGCGGCAAATGCGTCGATGTCTGCCCGGTCGGCCTGCGTCCGTTCCTGATAGCCCAGTACACACGCAATAATATGATAGACGAGCTCAAAGACATCAATGTTTTAGACTGCATTGAATGCGGCTCCTGCGCTTATACCTGTCCGGCACATGTTCCTTTGCTCGATTATTGCAAAATCGGCAAAATGGAAGTGAAAAAAACTAAAAAATAAGAGAGATTGACTATGCTTAAAATTTCTACCGCGCCTCACGAAAGCACAACAACCGATACGCAAACCCTCATGCGCGATGTGGTCATTGCCCTGATTCCGGCGGCTCTTGTTGCTGTTTTCTGCTTTGGTATCGGCGCTCTCAAAGTGATTCTGACTTCGGTTGCAGGCTGTGTCATGTGGGAATATCTGGTGGTTCACTACCTGTTCAAAAAACCGTCGACCATCAACAATTTTTCAGCCATCATCACCGGTCTGCTGTTGGCTTTCAACCTGCCGTCGACCATGCCGACATGGATGATTTTAATCGGCGCTTTCATGGCAATTGTTGTTGCCAAAATGGCTTTCGGCGGTTTGGGCAAAAACCTTTTCAATCCTGCTTTGGTCGGCCGCGTCTTCCTGTTTATCTCTTTTCCTGTACAAATGACCATGTGGGCCAAACCAAACTGGCGCGACTTTTTAAATACCGATGTCCAGACCGGCGCCACCACCTTGGGCATTTTGAAACATATTGACGCATCAACTTCGGCCACATCATTAACCCGCGGCAGTTCCGCTCTGGCAGAAGTTCCTGATTATTGGCAGATGTTTGTCGGTTACACCGGCGGCTCTTTGGGTGAAATTTCCGCTTTGGCTTTGCTGCTCGGCTTGGCTTATATGCTTTATCGCAAAGTCATCACTTGGCATATTCCTTTTTATTATCTCGGAACTGTCTTTTTATTCACCGGCATCATGTGGCTCATCACCAAAGATGTCCGCTATGAGCCGATTACTCATCTGTTGTCCGGCGGCTTAATGCTGGGCGCAATCTTCATGGCCACCGACTATGTCACATCGCCGATGTCGCAAAAAGGCAAAGTCATCTTTGCTGTCGGCTGCGGGCTGCTGACTGTTATTATCCGTCTCTACAGCGCTTATCCCGAAGGCGTTTCCTTTGCCATTCTGATTATGAATGCTTTTGTTCCGCTGATTGATAAATATTATTATCCGCGGGTATTCGGAAGCGGGAGAAAATAGCCATGAAAAAAACACAACCTATTAAATCCAGCCTTTCCAACATGATTATTGTTTTGGTTCTGGTTGCCGGCTTGTCTGCTTTGATTCTCGGTGCCGTCTACAAACTGACCGAAGGGCCGATTCAAAAAGCCAAAGATAACCGCGAGCTTGAAGCAATCAAAGAAGTTGTCTACGGCGATTTCAGCAATAACCCTTTTGCAGAACGCCATTTGATTCCGACAGCGGACGGCAAGGGCAAAGTTGAGCTCTTTCCGGCGCGCAATGCCGAAGGAAACATCACTTCCGTTGCTATCAAAACTTACAGCAACAACGGTTTTGGCGGGAAAATCGAACTGATGGTCGGCTATTTTGTTGACGGAACGGTCAATAAATATAAAGTCATCGATTATAAAGAAACCCCGGGTCTCGGTACCAAAGTTTCCGAGCCGAAGTTCAGCGATCAGTTCAGCGGCATCAACCCCGGAAAACATGTTTTCAAAGTCAAACAAGACGGCGGCGACATTGATGCCGTCACGGCGGCAACAATCAGCTCCCGTGCGGTGATTGACGCCATTCAGCGCGGTTATGACGCTTTTAACAAATTAAGTACAGGTAACTAATCATGGATAAAACCAGTTATGAAAATTTGACCCGCGGCATATTCAAAGAGAACCCGACCTTTGTCATGCTGCTCGGTATGTGTCCGACTTTGGGCGTAACCACTTCGGCCACTAACGGTCTCGGTATGGGGCTGGCAACCTTATTCGTTCTCATTTTATCAAACTGCGCCATTGCCGCAGTTAAAAATGTGATTACCGACAAGGTGCGCATTCCGTGCTTTATTGTCATTGCCGCCACTTTTGTCACGGTCGTCGACTTGTCAATGGCCGCTTATCTGCCGACCCTGCATGCCAAACTCGGTATTTTTATTCCGTTAATTGTCGTCAACTGCCTGATTTTAGGGCGTGCCGAAGCTTTTGCTTCCAAAAACAGCGTTTATCAGTCTTTGCTTGATGCCGTCGGCATGGGACTGGGCTTCACAATGGCGCTGACCTTGCTGGGCATTATCCGCGAGATTTTAGGCTCAGGCTCTGTCTTTGGCTGGAGCTTTGTCGGCGAAGGGGCTGAAACTTTGCTCTTGTTCATCATGCCTCCCGGAGCTTTCCTTGCTTTAGCCGGACTGATTATGACGGTTAACCGCCTGAGAGGAGCTGCCAAATGAGTTATATCATGATTTTTATCACCGCTATCTTTGTCAACAACATTGTTTTAGCACAATTTTTAGGCATTTGTCCTTTCCTCGGCGTCTCTAAAAAGATTTCCACATCAGCCGGTATGGGCGGAGCTGTCATGTTCGTTATGGTCATGTCAACAATTGCCACTTATCTCATTTATCATACCTTGCTGCTGCCCAACAATCTGACATTTATGGTCACTTTGGTCTTTATTTTGGTTATTGCCGCTTTAGTACAAATGGTGGAAATCATCTTAAAGAAAGTATCTCCGGCTTTGTATCAGGCTCTGGGTATCTTTTTGCCGCTCATTACCACCAACTGCACCGTTTTGGGCGTTGCTATTTTAACCATTCAAAAAGACTTGGATTTATCTCATGCCGTCTGCTTTGCTCTGGCCAATTCTATGGGCTTTACTCTGGCAATCGTCTTGTTTGCCGGCCTCAGAGAGCGTCTGGCTTTGACCAAGCTGCCGGAGGCGGTTAAAGGTGCACCGATTGCGCTGCTGACAGCCGGATTGTTATCTATGGCTTTCATGGGCTTTGCCGGTATAGGCAATTAAAGAGAAACATTTAAAAATCAAAAAGGTTTGAGTTGTGAAACTCAAACCTTTTCTTTTTCTTAGATTAAAAATCCCACTTATTAAAAATGGTCGTGACCGATACAAAGAACGAATTTGCTGGAGCAGGGAAGATATCATCATATTTCTTGTCAAAGATGAAATCTTTTTGCCCGTTCTTTATAAGCTCTCGAATAAGCTTTTTATTAGAACTCCGTTCCAGAGCTTTTTCGGCACTGAGGCGGCAGTCGTCTCGAAAGATGTATAAATCATTTTCCGGAGAATATTTGACTGACCCGTCCGGACGATAGTTCACAGCGCAAACCTTTACAAAAGAATAGTCAATCAGATTATTCTTAAACTCGGTTATAATCGTGTGAAAACCGCGGTCTTCCTCACCATAGAAAGTAACTCTGCCATTTCCGAGCGCAAACTCCTTGGCATCAAACAGCAGGAAAGTATCCATTCTTTGCTTTTCTTCGTCAGCAAGCAAATCCAGATGAAACTGATTATAAATAATCGGCCCCTTCAAGATGTTCTCAATAACCTGCTCGTCAAGAATCAAAACCGAACTGTTGTCATCTTCTTCACATTGGATTGTTTTGTGCTTCGCGGAATAGATAAAACATTTTCCCTGATATCTTTTCCTGTCATATAAAAAATCTTCAGGAATAACGATCCGTTTATCAGCCTTGGCCTTTATCAATGCCTCCTGATAATTCAATGCTTTTGCGAAATAAATTCTGCGAAGGCCATGCTTTTTGATTGGAATCCTCTCACAACCGTCATGATAAACATTGATAATTGCAATTCTTTCAATCATAAACGCTTTCAACTGCTGCAATGCTTTCACGGCTCGTTTGACATTAGTTGTTGTAATAGAACCCTGATGACCGCTGACTTTTAAAAGTGTCAGACTAAATAATAATTCCTGTCTCTTATACACATCTCCGAGCCCACGAGACGGAGCTACATCTC
>URWU01000086.1 GCA_900551585.1 uncultured Alphaproteobacteria bacterium
CACTCGACTAGTCGTCGGCAGCGTCAGATGTGTATAAGAGACAGACATAATGCCGTCGGGTTAATGCATGAAGAAATGCGCCGCGCCGGTTCGCTGATTATGGCCTGCGCCGACAAAACCAAAGTTCCGGCCGGCGGAGCTTTGGCTGTTGACAGAGACGCTTTTTCCGCCGAAGTTAGCGCAAAAATCAAATCTCATCCGCTGATTGATGTTGTGTATGAAGAGCTGACCGCACTGCCCGATGAAAATTACGGCGATGTGATTATTGCCACCGGACCGCTGACGTCTGATACTCTGGCTCAGGATATTCTCAAGACGGTTGACAACCAGTCTTTGTCTTTTTTTGACGCAATTGCGCCGGTGATTTACAAAGAAAGCATTGATTTTTCCAAGGCATGGTATCAGTCGCGTTATGACAAAGGCGACAAGCTGGATTATATTAACTGCCCGCTGAGCAAAGAAGAATATTATCATTTTATCAACGAGCTTAAAAACGGCGAAAAAGTTGAGTTTCACGACTGGGAAAAAGTCAGTTATTTTGAGGGCTGCCTGCCGATTGAGGTGATGGCCGAGCGCGGTGACGAAACGCTGACTTTCGGTCCGATGAAACCTATCGGCCTGACAAATCCGCACAGCTCGGAAAAACCATATGCCGTGGTGCAGCTGCGTCAGGATAACAAAGAAGACACGCTCCGCAACATGGTCGGTTTTCAGACCAAGCTCAAATACGGCGAGCAGCAGCGGATTTTCAGAATGATTCCCGGCCTGGAGAATGCCGAATTTGCGCGCCTCGGCGGTATTCATAAAAACACCTTTATCAAAAGCCCGATTTTGCTGGATAAGTATCTGCGCCTCAAAAAGCGTCCCAATATTCGTTTTGCCGGACAAATTACCGGCTGCGAAGGTTATATCGAAAGCGCCGCAGTCGGTTTTATGGCCGGATATTTTGCTGCCTGCCAGGCTTTGGGACAGGAGCCGAAACTGCCGCCGAGAAATACGGCTTTCGGCGCCATGCTCAACCATTTGATTGATGATACCAATATTGAAGATTTTCAGCCGATGAACATTAACTTCGGTATTTTTCCGACCATTCAGGGTGAAACCACCGCCAACGGCAAATTCCGCAAAATTAAAGGCATGGACAGGAAAAAAGCTTACAGCGAACGGGCGATGGCAGAGATTGCGCCTTGGATTGAAGAGATTAAGCCATGAAAATGCGGCATAAAAATAAACATCAGGAAAATTTTCCGGTCGGAATGATGATGTTCGGCAAAGACAAGCGGCAGATTGTCAGCGACTATTACCGGTTTGCGCGTTATGCCGATGACATTGCCGATAATCCGGATATCAAACCGCAAAACAAAGTTAACAAGCTCTACGAATTGGAAGATATTTTTCTCAAAAACAAAGCTTATAAAGGCCAAAAGCTTAAATTTGCCGTCCAGCTCAGAGAAGAGTTTAATAAATTTCAGCTTTCGACGTCTCTGGCAACCGATTTGCTGATTGCTTTCCGCAAAGACTCAATGGGCTTCGATTATCAGACCTGGGGACAGCTGGTGGACTATTGTAAATATTCAGCCGCACCGGTCGGACGCTTTATGCTTGCCATTCATGATGAAAATCCGTCGACTTATCTGCCGGCAACTTCTTTATGCGTTGCTTTGCAGATTGTTAACCATGTGCAGGACATTAAATATGACGCCGATGTGCTCAAACGCATTTATCTGCCGGCGGAGATGATGAAAAAATATAACGTAACGGCCGAGGACCTGCTCAAAGATAAGTCGAGCCTGGGATTAAAGAAAGTTATTGAGAAAATTATGGACCTCACCAGAGGGTTAATCAAAGAAGGAAGCCTGCTGCCGGCGATTATTAAGAGCAGAAGTTTACGTACGGAGGTATGTATTATCCTTTCATTAACCAATATTATGGTAAAAAAGATATTAAAGGGTGATGTTTTGGCAAAAAATATCAAATTGTCAAAGTGGGATTGGCTGAGAGCCGTTGTGTCAGGCGTTTTTACAGCAATGACGACTAAAACCCGGACTTTATCATAAGAAGTATGACAGGTGAGGCATGAATAATATCAAAAGAATGGTGAAAAAATCAGGGACTTCGTTTTTCTGGAGCATGCGGCTGCTGCCGATCGGCAAAAGAAACGCGATGTATACCATCTATGCTTTTTTCAGACATATTGATGATATTGTTGATGGCGATAAAGATATTAACGAAAAACTTGAGCTGATTGAAGCCTGGCGTCAGGAACTGGATAATATTTATGATAAAAAAGCGCCGGCAACAGAAATCGGCCGTAAAATTTATAAAAACTGTATGCGTTTCAAACTGCCGAAATCTGAATTTGTGCGCATGATTGACAGTATTACGATGGATTTGCCCAACCCCGTCCAAGCCCCAAGCATTGAACAATTTAACAAATACTGCCGCGGCGTGGCCGGTGTTCCCGGCAGTTTATCGCTGCGGATTTTCGGGGTTGAAGACGAAAAGCTGATTGAACAGCTTTCAACAACACTCGGCAATGCATTGCAGATTACCAATATTTTGCGCGATGTTAAAGAAGATGCGCAGGCCGACCGCTTATATATTCCCCGAGAATATCTCGACAAAGCCGGCATTGACGCGACTGATCCCCTCACCGTGGTTGTCAACAAAAATTTGGCAATTGCCCGTGAAGAGCTGGCCAAAGTTGCAGCCCAGAATTATGCCGACGCCTATGAGCTGATTAAAAAACTCGACAAGAAAACCGCCCGCCCGGTATTGATGATTGCCAATATCTACAAACGCTATTTTGACATTATGCAAAACCGCGGCTGGGAAATTATTTCTCCCAAACCCTATATCAGCAAATGGAAAAAACTCGGCATCGCTTTGCAGACTTTTTTCAACTAGGAAAAATTCCATGAGCGGCAAGACCACGACATATCATATTATTGGCGGCGGGATTGCAGGTTTGGCAGCAGCCCGTTTTATCAAAGAAGCCAGTCTTGACAATAAAGTCATTCTCTATGAGGCAGCAGGCAAACTCGGCGGCCGCTGTTATTCGTTTTTCGATGCCAAGCTCGACCGCATGATTGACAATGCAACGCATGTGATTTTAGGTGGCAATAAAGAAGTTTTGAAATTAATAAACGAGCCGCAGTTTGCCGGACGCGCCAAGTTTTTTGACGATGACGGCATAAACAGCCGTTTTTGGGATTATAAAGACCATATTCTTTTATCCGTTTTCAACACACAGGGCAAAGAAACCGCCCCGAGTTTAGTCCGACGCCTGTTTTGGAAGCTTTTTCCTTTTTGGCCGCAACGTCTGAATGTGTGTTATTCCAAAGGCGATTTGACGGCCGGCCTTGTCGACCCTTTGAGCCGCTATATTGATGAAATCAAGCTCGGCTATACGTTGCAGGGATTTAACAGCACAAAGAAAAAAATTACCAAACTGAAATTTAATAAAGGCGAAATTGAGCTTGGTACCTCAGACAAGATTATTGCTGCTCTGGACGCGGCCAACTACGGCAAAATTTTCGGCGGCGAAGAATTTGAGTTTAATCGTATTACTAATATCTTTTTCCGCACCAGTACGGCTTTGAGCCTGCCCGGCGAGGCTGATTTTTTGGCAACCCCAAAAAACACCGCTGACTGGATATTTATTAATAATGATATTGTTGCCGCCACTATCTCCGACAGCGGCAGGATTCCCCTTGAAGATGATGAACTCGCACGGGTCGTCTGGCAGGAAATCCGTGCGCTCAAAGGCCTAAAACCGGCATTTTTGCCGCCCTACCGCATTATGCATTATAAGCAAGCAACCATCAAACAAGACGAAACCAATAACAACAAACGCCCGAAATCTGCCAAAAGCAAATATAAAAATCTGCGACTCGCCGGAGACTGGACAATGAAAGGCTGGCCCTGCTGTCTGGAAGCGGCAGTCATGTCGGCAAAACGGGCGGTAAAATAATTTTTTTCAAAAAACAATAAACCTTATGGCCGGTCAGTTCGTTATATATAATGTCTGACAATTAATATAAGGAGGAAGTGTCAATAACGTACTACCCAGATTTATCATTACACACAGGTTCAAAAAAGCCCCGGAAGAAATCCGGAGCTTTTTTTTATTCAGCCGCCTCAATGTAACCAAAATATTAAATTTTCGCCTTAACCTAATTTGGTATTGTCAAAATTGTTTATTAAGCTTAACATATAAGTGTGTGAAATTTTGTGTGAGGCAATCATGTGTAAGACCAGAATTCTATTCTTGGGTCTGTTTTCGGCTATATGTATAACCGGGAACGCTTATTCCCTAGATTATAACAATCCAACAATATTCTTAAACAATAATACAAAAGCCGAATATCAACTGGCAAAATCAACCTTTTTGCCGGACTCATTTGATGATTTGGGCTTATCGGGTCATGAAAATACCAAATATGACCATAACCAAGGCGATAACTGCACCGGCTATGAGCTGACAACCTGTCCGGCACACGGAAACTGCTTGTCTTGTTCTTTTAACCGCAAGTTAAAAAGACTGGTCAGCTGTGCCAGCGGTTATACCAAAAGCGGAAACTCCTGTTCGGCAAGCTCTTGTTCTGCCGCAGGCTATGAATCCAGCATTCCCGCTAATAAAATCTGCACCAAGTTTACTGAGGGCAGCTTAACCTGTTATAAGGACTGCCGGACTGTTTCCTGCTCTGCTTATACTCTGAATTGCGATACATTCAATGTTGCCAATTCCTCGGGTAAAACCATGTGTCCGGATTGCGAGAGTGCAAACGCCAGCTGTTCGCCGAAACTTTGTAAAGTCAGCGGCTGTCAAGACGGTTACAAAATCGCCAGCAACGGCACAACTTGTGTTGCTCTCGATGATACCTGTCCGGACGGTTATTTTAAATCTTGTGATACAGGAACCACGGGCACCCCTGAATATACAGAAAAGGGAACCGCCTGCTATCAATGCAAGCCTAAGACTGTTGAAGTAGCAATGCCTATTTTATATTCAGATTTAACGACGGCAAAAGAAGTTATCTCAGGCAAAACTCCTATCGGTGTTGTATATGACGAAGCTAAAAAATTAGCCGTCGCCTTAACCGATGTGAAAAAAGCTTGGTCTACATCAAGTTTTGATGTTCCGGGACTGACTAATTGTGATCAATACAATTATGTTTCAGCAACACACAAAGCTATTGATGACTTAGACGGTAAGAAAAATACTTCAACGATCATACAATACTGCAAATCTTATAACAAAAGCTGTCCGGCAGCAGAATATGCCTACAACTACAAAACTGAAGGCACAAATGCAGGAGATTGGTATCTAGGCGCAACTCCGGAAAATACGAATATTTTTAGTAATACCAACAGATCGAAAATTAATTCGACCCTGAATGCTTTGAGCAGCGCCGGAGCAACCGAATTAGCATATGGAATTTCGGCCGGATACTGGCATTCAACAGAATCAACTTCCGCTAATGCTTGGTATACGAGTAATGGCGGCGGTTCTGCCGGTGTGGGTAATGTTTCAAAAACGACCGAATACTATGTTCGTCCGATTATCAACTATGGTGATGTCAAACCTGCCGGAACTCTGCCGATTTTGTACTCTGATTTCACAGTATCGACAGATATTGATACCAGCAAAACACCGATTGGTATTGTTATCGACGAACTCAGACATGTTGCAATGGCTTTGGAAACAACACCGCCATCTTCTTGGTCATTGGAAGCTCACGGTACAATTGATGGTGTCTTCAGCACAAACGACATGGCAGAAGCTCTGTCTGATATGAGCGGTAAAAAGAATAGCGAGAACTTAGCTGTTTACTGTTTCTCCGGTTCAACAACCAGAAAACATTGTACATCTCTTCAAGATGTTCTGGGCTACTCAACCGAGGGAACCGAACCCGGCGACTGGTACTTCTCGTCTTTAGGTGAACTGAGCCAGATTTATCAGCAGAAAGATGCGGTTAATGCAACCTTGGCTTTGGTCGGCTATCCTCAACTCGCTGATACCTGGTATTGGTCTTCAACCAGAAGTGCCGAAGGATATTCAAGCGATGGCTCTTGGTATATCCACTTTAACCAATATGACGGTATGCCGCAGCGTACCAACTTTGCAACCACCATGTCCAAAATTCCGCTCATCAAATATCCGACCGGTATGGACTTGATGTGTGTCCAATTGTCATTCAACAGCAGAGCCAGATTCTGCGGCGGTATTGACCCGTATCAAGGAAATGTCGGTAACTATCCTTATTGTGTTCCGACGACTGTTGCCGGCGGCTCGACAACTTATGCCGGCACGTTGAACAACGGTCACACCTGTTGGAGTTGCGACACCGGATATAGGGTTCACTGCCACACCAACTCGCCAAGCGTCCAATATTGCGACGCCTACGAGAACGGTGAGTGTATTGCCTGCTATAACGGTACTCTTACCGACGGTAAATGTAAGTAACCGATTTTAATCCAGAGCCTTTCCGGTGGGTTTATCCGGAAAGGCTCTTTTAATACCCACCATCTACAGAATGAAAATTCTGACTATTTACTAACAACAACGTTTAAAGAGGTAAATTATGTCTATTTTAAGAAAAGCACTGTTAGCAGCGGCTTTCGGCATTATGATTTCTTTTTCGGCTTATGCAGGTGCAAGTGGACATATTACCGCTTTTTCACCCCCGTCGGATTTGACTTTATATCCCTGTCTCTTATACACATCTCCGAGCCCACGAGACGGAGCTACATCTC
>URWU01000087.1 GCA_900551585.1 uncultured Alphaproteobacteria bacterium
TCGTGGGCTCGGAGATGTGTATAAGAGACAGGGGTCACGTTGACCATGGTAAAACCTCTTTGCTGGACGCCCTGCGCGAAACCAATGTCGCTGCGCGTGAAGCCGGCGGTATTACCCAGCATATCGGTGCTTATCAGATTACGGTTCCGACCGGTGATAAAATCACTTTCATTGATACGCCGGGCCATGAGGCTTTCTCGGAAATGCGTGCCCGCGGTGCCAAAGTAACCGATATTGTGGTTTTGGTTGTTGCCGCCAATGACGGTATCATGCCGCAAACGGTTGAAGCTATCCGCCATGCTCAGGCTGCGGAAGTGCCGATTGTGGTTGCGATTAATAAAATCGATTTGCCGGGTGCCGATCCGATGAAGGTTAAAACCGCCTTGTTGCAGCACAGCATTGCCGTTGAAGAAATGGGCGGCGACTGTTTATGTGCAGAAGTTTCGGCCAAAAAACGCATGAATATTGAAAAACTGGTTGAAGCTATTTTGCTGCAGGCCGAAATTCTTGATTTGAAAGCCAACCCGAATCGCAATGCCGAGGGTGCGGTTATTGAAGCCAAAATGGAAAAAGGCCGCGGTTCCGTCGCTACCGTTCTGGTTCAAAAAGGTAATTTGAAAATCGGCGATATTATCATTGCCGGCAAGGAATGGGGCCGCGTTCGCGCTATGTTTAATGAACACGGCAAAAAAGTCTTTGAAGCCGGTCCGGCAACTCCGGTTGAGGTTCTCGGTCTGCAGGGAACGCCTGCTGCCGGTGATGACTTTATTGTCGTTGCCGATGAGAATCAGGCAAAACAGGTAACAAACTACCGTATCTGCAAAGAGCGTGACGCTAAGATTGTTAAATCTGCCAAATCGGCTATGGAACAAATGCTTGATAAAATTAAATCCGGCGAATCAAAACATCTGCCGATTATTATCAAGGCTGACGTTCAGGGTTCTATTGAGGCTTTGGAAGGTACGCTGAATAAATTGTCGACCGATGAGGTTGATGTTCAGATTTTGCACTCGGCCGTCGGTCCGATTTCAGAATCTGATATTTCTCTGGCAAAAGCTTCTAATGCTTTGATTGTCGGTTTTAATGTTCGTGCAATCCCGCAGGCTCGCGATATGGCTCGCCGCGACGGTGTTGAAATTAAATACTATTCGATTATTTATGACGTAGCCGATGATGTGAAGAAAGGCCTGGAAGGTATGCTTTCTCCCGAACTCAAAGAAAAGATTCTCGGTTATGCCGAAATCCGCGAAGTCTACAACATTACCGGTGTCGGTAAAGTTGCCGGCTGTATGGTTACCGAAGGTATTGTCCGCCGCGGTGCCAAAGTCCGCCTGCTGCGTGACAACGTTGTCATTCATGACGGTTCTTTAGGTCAGCTGAAACGCTTCAAAGAAGACGTCAAAGAAGTTCGCGAAGGTTATGAGTGCGGTATGAGTTTTGAAAACTACAATGACATTCAAAAGGGTGACTTTATTGAGTGTTATGAGATTGAGGAAATTGCCGCAAAACTTTAATAGTTTGCTCTGTGGACACCTAATACAGAAATTGCGGATAGTTGGCTCGGTCATGTACTTCTTTGTACACTCCGCTCGCCAACTTCCTGATTTCTTATTATCTGTCTCACATATCAAACTATGATATTGGTTTTGCCTTTAAATAAGATAAGAGAGAACAAAATGGCTAATAATAAAGAACCGTCGCAAAGACAACTGAGAGTAGGACAGGAAATCCGCAAGATTATTTCGTCAGAAATTGAGCGTGGCGAAGTCCGCAATCTGCAAGATATTGATACCATGGTCACCATTACCGAAGTGCATGTTTCTCCTGATTTGAAATATGCCAATGCTTATGTCATGACCCTGAACGGCGAACATCTGGACGAAGTTATGGAAGGTTTGCAGCTGGCTGCCAACCATTTCCGCAAGAGTGTCGGCCGTAATACCAATCTGCGTTATGTTCCGGAAATCAATTTCCGCGTTGATGATACTTTTGCCGCAGTTGATAAAATTGAAAAATTGCTGCATGATCCGCGCGTTCAGCAGGACTTGAAACCTGTTTAGCAGTTTTATCATCCGTTTTATTTAACGAATTTTAAGAATAAAAATCAGCACCGCCGGCCGGTGCTTTTTTTTGTTTGATTTTTGTCTAAAATCATGTTAAGTTATTTGAATTCAAGCATATTATTCAGATTACAATTTTATCAATAAATTTCCTTAATCTGAATGTTCTATGCTTTTTCTTTTGAGTATTAATTTAAAAATCAGCATTATGAAAAACTTTCAAATTAATGGGAATGAACTTTTGGTTTATATGCCCGAAAAGCAAAAACTCGTAAAAATTGACGAGGGTGAGATTAATAATGTTCATGACGTGTTTATATCCGTCAAAAACAAGGGTTCCTTAAATCTTTATCAGGAAACGGATATTGGTTTGTTTGCCGGTCCCAAAAATGTGCATGAAGCAGTGCCTATCGGCGGATTGGTTGTCTTTCGCAGGCAGAGTATATGGCGTTACGGCGGCTTTTTTGATCAGGAAAAAGTTCTGGGAACTGTTGTTGAAGAAATGCCCGGCGTTTATCGCAAAGCTCATGGCGAACTGGTTATTTTGGTCAGAAACTATCCTGAGGAAAAACTGCCGTTCATCAGCAATTATTGGCCCGGCGTTAAACCGCAGACCGTAAAGTATAAAAGCCTGATGAAAGTGACGGATTTATATCTCGAACAGCAAGAAAATGATTATTCCTCATCAAAGGAAGAGCTGCTCTTGCTTGAGCAGACTGACGGCTCATATCTGGCTTTGCGTTCTTTGCGGAAAATTGCCGTGCAATTTTACAACGGGCCTTATGTCCAGTTCAAAACGAATGAGAATCAGGCTGTTGTTTTAGCTTTTGAAAATGGCGCTTATCATAAGATTTATGAAGGAGAAAATCTTCACAATCTGAAAAACGCCATCATTCGTAAAGACGGCGAGCAAATTCAACTGTTGCAGTATTGCCGCAGCAGCGTTCGGCTTGAGGTTATTGCCCGCGGCTCTCAGCTGTCTTTGGTCGAAGATCCCGAAGGTCGCAGAGATACAATGCTCACTCTTGATGACAAAAAATGGCTTGTATCGGTCGGCTGTCTCAGAAAAGTTATCCTTGATTCGGAAACTGAAGCGTCGAAACAGAAGCCTGAAAAATGGTCGTTGCGGAAGTGGTTCGGTATCGGAAGATATTCAAAGCCGTGAGGTTTTGATTTTTTTAGTCATATAATAAATTAATTATTTGTGGGGTGCTCCTTGTGAAAGGCGCACCTCTTTTTTGTTTGTCTTTTGTCTAAATTTGTGTTATCAATAAAACATAATTTTATTAGAGACAAATTAACTTATTGTATCATTATAAAAAATCCGATTATGAATATTCCATTCTTAGAACCATTAGTTTTTTTTCGTGAGGACGGAAAAGTATATTTGCTCAAGTTCAACTTGGACAAAGGTATTTATGAAAAACTCGCCTATGGCGAACATTATGAACGGTTTGGATTTTTAATCTTGATGTATAATCAGGGGCTAGTTTATACCGTGTTTGCCGGAGATGAAAAAGCACATGTTTTTAAAGGGATTCCTCAAAAGAATCTTATTTTGAAAGCATTGAATATGATTATTTTCCAAGAAGGGGAAAGTTTTTATTCTTATAACGGTCGTAAAGAACTGGTTTGTTTGGGCTCGCTGGCCTCAGAAAAACATTGGCTCTTTAGTTTTGAAAACCGATTGGCTTTTATAGAAAAAGAGAATCATAATTTTTTTCAATTTGAAAGTGACCTCTGCCAGGTTGACAACAGCGGTAGCATTTTAGTTACTGCAAACGGTGGAAAAAAATCTTACCAACTTGAGTCGATTGATGTCAGATAATTAAATGTAAAAAGAGCGGCAGGAAGATGAATTCCGGCCGCTTTTTATTTGTCCGGTTTGCGGCTGCCACCGGTTGACTTTAAAGATTTTCGGAGTAAGTTTGAGCAGTATTTTTTAAAACTAATTTTAATAATTAAAAAATTATTTGTGTATGAAGACAAATGAACTTATCGCTCAAGAGTTTGCCGAATTAGCCTTAGACAGTCAAGTTGTCAAACTGAGCCCGCAAAGCCCTTTTACTTGGGCATCAGGTTTGAAATCGCCGATTTATTGCAACAACCGTGATTTACTTTCTGTTCTGGAAGACTATGACCGAGATGGTATTGTCAACGCTATTTACAGCAGAATTGAACAGTTTTTTCCCGATGCGGAGGCTGTTGTCGGCGTGGCAACCGGTGCAATTCCCTGGGGTGCTATGCTGGCCTATACTTCCAGCCGTCGTTTCGGTTATGTTATCGCTGCTCCCAAAGATCACGGAGCTGATTCCAACCAGCCGACTCCGGAAGAGGAACAAGCCAGACTGGCAAAATGTCTGATTGGAAAATTTCCCAAAGATTCAGAAGTTGTGATTATTGAAGACCTTATTTCAACCGGCGGTTCCAGTTTGCATGCCGTTAAGGCGGTCCGTGCCGCAGGTTATAAGGTTGCCGGAATGGTTGCGTTGTTTTCTTACGGGTTTGAAGAGGCACGTAAAGCCTTTGAAGAAGCTGAGTGTACGGTGGAGACGTTATCCGATTATGATACGTTGCTTGAGGTTGCCGTTGATAAAAACTATGTGACGGCAGAACAGCTCAAAACTTTGAAAGAATGGCGCCAAGACCACAAGGCCTGGAGCAAGGCTCACGGCGGAAAGTAAAATTCGTATGACTTGAAACAAAAACAGGTTAATCTCTGAGAGATTAACCTGTTTTTTTGTTTATTTATTCTGGCGGAAGGCAATAGCCTTATCTGCCAGCCAGTTGTAAATATTCTGCATTCTTGTGTCTCCTTTGGCGGCAAAGTCTTCCGGGTGCCATTCAATGCAGAGAATGTTTTTTTCTTCGCTGCCCCAGGCTTCCGGAATTCCGTCAGAGGCTTCGGCATAAATCTGCAGGTCTGACAGGATATTCGGGTTAACTGCTTCGCGGTGGCGGGAGTTGGTTATAACCTGCTCTTGACCTAAGATTTCTCTGAGGACCGTGTCAGGATAAATCCAGACTTTGTGTGCCATTATCTCTTTGGTTTTGTGGGTCAGGCCGGTGTGCTGATGAACATCGCGGTAGAGGTTCATTTTATGCAAGCCTGCCACAATCTGAGCACCGCCGCAAATAGCTAAGATGGGCAATCCTTTTTCTTCAGCGTTACGGATAACTTTTTCATAAGCCTCATAACGGATATTCGGCTGATAGAGTTCTTGTCCGTCATCGTAAAAAGAATCGGGTGAATCAAAAGCACCTCCGGGGAGGCATATTCCGTCAATGCCGCTCATTTGCCGGGCCGGATTATGATAGGTTAGAAAGCGGATGTTGACACCTGACTGAGCTACTGCTTTGGCGTAGTTATAATCGATGGTGTAATGTCCTTTTTCCCGGCACATCAAAAAGCCGATTAACGGTTTTTCACTTTTGGGTTCTGCGCCCAAAGAAATCATATCTTCTTCTTTAAGGCTGATAATCGGTGTTATACCGGCAGCGGTTAAAGAATCAATGGTTTCGTCGCTGACGCCGTAGGCGTTAAATTCCGGCATGAAAGCCAGAAAAATATTTGTTTTTTTCATAATATATAATTAATAGAGATTTGTCTTTGAATATACTCCTTTTTGTTTATTTTGTCCAGTTATAATTGCCGCGGATTTTTTAATTGACCTGCTGCGGTTTTTATTTATGCTGGAAGTGAATAAAATTTGATATCTGCGACTGTTTACGGTCTAGAGCTAAAGGAATCGGAAAAGAAATGGGACGGCATAAAAAAGGCGATGAGGTTAACGGCTGGCTGGTGATAGACAAGCCGCGCGATATGGGGTCGACAGATGTCGTGAACCAAACCAGACGGCTGTTTAATGCCAAGAAAAACGGGCATACCGGCACGCTTGACCCTTTTGCAACCGGTGTTCTGCCGATTGCTTTCGGCGAGGCGACCAAGCTGATTCCGTTTGTGACCGACGGTGACAAAGAATATGAATTTATTGTGCAGTGGGGAGCGGCAACGGCCAGCGGCGATACCGAGGGGGAGGTTATTGCTCTGAGTGAAAAAATCCCGACCAAAGATGAAATTTTAAAAATCATTCCTAAATTTATCGGTGAAATTACGCAGATTCCGCCGGCTTATTCGGCGATTAAAATCAACGGGCAGAGGGCTTATGATCTGGCGCGGAAAGGCGAAGAAGTGCAAATTCCGGAACGAATCGTAACGATTCATAATTTGGAGCTTTTGCAGGAATTGCCCGAAAATCAGGCAAAGTTCAGAGTTTGCTGCTCAAAGGGGACTTATGTGCGTACTTTGGGGCAGGATTTGGCTCTGGCGCTGGGTTCTCTCGGTTATTTGCGGGAGCTGCGGCGCACAAAATGCGGTAAATTCGAAATAGGTGATACGATTTTACTGGAAAGTTTGAAAAATATAGTGCATATTGAAGACCTGAAAAAAGTTTTGCTTCCGGTAATAACTTCTCTGCGCGACATCGCGGAGCTAGCTGTAACCGAAGCAGATGCTGCAAAACTCCGGCTAGGACAGGCAATATCACCCAGGTCATATCAGGAACAACACCTGAATGAGGGTGTGGCAGTTGCTGTTTGCGGCGGAGAGTTGGTAGCTATTTTGCGAATCGAGGAAACAAGAATTTCCCCGCAGCGCGTGCTTAATTTTAATTAAAAGGAA
>URWU01000088.1 GCA_900551585.1 uncultured Alphaproteobacteria bacterium
GATCTACACTCGACTAGTCGTCGGCAGCGTCAGATGTGTATAAGAGACAGGGCTAGGATTTATCATTAGATATGTTAAGCTGTAAATATGGATAATCAGTGTGTTTTGGGAGAACAATTATGAGAAATTTAATTAAAAATGAGCAGTCAGGCCGTTCAATGGTCGAAATGCTCGGTGTGCTGGCAATTATCGGCGTGTTATCAGTCGGCGGTATTTCAGGTTATTCTAAAGCGATGGCTAAATTTAAGTTAACCAAAGCGCAGGATCAGCTTTCTATGATGTTGATGAATATTCGTACAGCCTTTTCCGGTTCTTCAAACTATGAAGGTTTAACCAATGCCGCGGCTATTCAATTGAATATTATTCCCGGCGATATGCTTCCTTCCGGTATCGGTAAAACCAGCGGTAAAGTCATCAATGCTTTTTCCGGTTCGGTAACCGTTACAGCAGCATCCAGTAATCAACACTTTACTATTGAATTCGGCGGCCTCGGTGTTGAAACCTGCACATCTTTGGCTTCCTCCGACTGGGGTACTGAAGGTCTTGTATCGATTGCTATTAATGGTAAGACCGCCCATAATCAAGCTAACTTACCCATTAAAGCAACTACTGCCGTTAAAGAATGTGATCAGGCCAATTCTGCTAACGTCATCAAGTGGGAATACTACTAGAGATTATATTTTCAGAAAGAGCCCGTTTGTTCGGGCTCTTTTTTTGACATACAACAGAATTGCAACCGACAAATTACAGAAAATTTGGAAGTGAGAAGAATGATAAAAAAGACAAGAAGCCAGCAGTCCGGCCGCTCGATGGTCGAAATTCTCGGTGTCTTAGCGATTATCGGTGTTTTATCTGTCGGTGGTATTGCCGGATATTCTAAAGCTATGGCTAAATATAAACTAACCAAAACCCAAGATTAGCTCCAACTTTTGACAATCAATATTCGCAGCGCATTTGCAGGCTCAGCCAGTTTTGAAGATTTGACTAATACTTCTGCAGTCAAATTAAACATTGTGCCTGCAGAGATGCTTCCCGGCGGTTTGGGAACAGAAGTGACCAAAGAAGGCGGTATTATCAATGCTTTTTCCGGGGGCGTTATCCTCAAAGCAAAAGACGGCAATAATCAACATTTTATCATTGAATTCAATAAACTAGGCGGAGCGACCTGTACAAACTTGGCATCCTCTGACTGGGGAACCGAAGGTCTGGTTAAAATGACCGTTAGTAACGGAACGTCAGAAGTTGAAACTTATCAAGAAGACCTGCCTTTGAAAACAACTATTGCCGTAAACTATTGCAACGGAACAAACGATCAGAATAGTATAAGCTGGGAATATTATTAATCCGCTTTCAAATTTTCATGAAGAACAGACTTGACAATCTGCATAGCTTTCTCAAAGTTTATTTTGGCAGAATGGCTGAATATTTGCTTGTTGGAATAAACCATGAAAAAGGTATCTTCCGGCTCGCTCTCAATAGACGGATGGTCGGAATAGATTAAAAACAAAGAATCCTGAGGAGCATTTTTAATTAAATATTCCAGCGAGCGGTCAACATAATTAAAGCTGTTATAATAGCGTTCCAGCAAGTCTTTCGGTTTTGCGTAAATCTTATTTTCGGTATCTCCGATAATAAAAGGGTCATGAGAACTGACAGTAATGAAAAAAGTAAAACTTTTATCTGCCGGGTCCTGTTGTTGTTTTTTGACAATGAAATGTGCCATGTCCATGTCTTCAACGCCCCAAGGGCCTTCTTGCAGCTTATTCTGACGGCGGAGAGTATCCAGAAAGTAAACTTCATCAAATTTCATGGCGCGAATATGCGGACCGCGATTATAAAAAGTATCAACAAACCCATGATAGAAACTCGTTTTATAGCCACATTCCTTATATTTCCATGTAATCGGCGTCACACGGGTATAAAGCTTTTCCGGCGAAATAAGCTGATAAACGACGTAATAAAAATCTGATATATCGCCAATTCCGGCCAAAGCGGCAAAATCACTATTGGCAGACGGATGGGGATTTTTCGGTAAAATTTGATAAAGAGCGCTGTCTTTGGCTATTTCATTTAAGAAAGGCATTACCTTTTTGCCCTCTTCTTCTTTTGTGAAAGCAATATATTGAAAACTTTCGATTTGCAGAAGATAAATATGTTTATGCGGCTGCAAGTCTTGTAATTCAAAAGGCAAAGGCTTGGGCGCTTCATCAGCCATTTTAATAACATAATCCAACTGGGCTGCCATATCCGAATTGCTGATAAGCTCGTAAAACCAGCCCTGAGGATAACCGAAAATCTGCGTATAATTCTTAAAATGGC
Organism: uncultured Alphaproteobacteria bacterium; assembly: GCA_900551585.1. GTDB lineage: Bacteria > Pseudomonadota > Alphaproteobacteria > RF32 > CAG-239 > CAJLXD01. The sequence continues at coordinate 2,320 of URWU01000088.1, forward strand.
GGTCGTCAAATTTTTCATGATGATAGCTGCTATAAGAGAAACCCAACAAAATCAAAAGCGGCAGACCGAAAACCAGACGCAGGCGCCAACGACCGGACTCAGGCTGATAGAATTTCATTACAGCCCAAACAATTGCCACCAGATATGCCAATGCCGCAAAACTATACCAAGAGGTAAAAACCGGCAGAGCACGCCCGAGATAAGCCATTCCCTCGGCATATTGAGCCGCAATTGTCGACAGCATAATCGGCGTGACATATACCCGGTGGTAAACCAACAGCAGCATAATCAAAAAATTTGCCAGTACGGCAAAAGAAATGACGTTTTTTTTACCGACAGTAAACAACAAGCCGTAGAACAGAAAAGCCTGGATAAAGATTATCAGGCTGTTTATGCTGAAAAAACCAACCGATTTCTGAAAAAAAGCAATATGAGCCAGAACTAACTCAAAACTGCAAAAAATATTCAAAAACACATTTATCATGATTAAGGCCAAATCCCTTAAGCGGCGCCCGCTGCGGTTTACGATTTATTTACATAATTTATATACTATAATTATGCTGATTGTATACAGCAAATTAAGTTTTTAGCGAAAGTGTGAGCAAATGGTTAACCTGAACAGTATCCGGTTTTCAGATCTTTACATCACCCCTGACAAGACCTGTTTTATCCCGGACGGAAGAACCCAGAATGGATTGGCAATCATCAAAGCTGATGATTTTGACATTTTTTACAACCTGTTAGAGGAATCCTGGGACGGCGAAAACCCCAGTTATTCTGTTTTATACGAAAATAATTTTTATCGTATTGAGCGCACTGTCGCCATATACGGCACACAATACTGCTGCCGTAAAATGCCGGAAAAGGTTCCGCCTTTAGGCGCGCTTAATTTTCCGCGCGAACTGACCCGCCATATCTTAACCTTGAGCGACTGCAGCGGTTTAATCTTGTGGTCAGGCCCGACCGGTGCCGGTAAAACAACATCAATTTCCGGTCTTTTAAAAGAGTTTTTGACCATGGAAGGCGGTTTTGCCTACACGATTGAAGATCCGACCGAAATGCCTCTTGACGGTATTTATAAGTCAATGAAAGGCGGTCTCGGTTTATGTAAGCAAACCCAGCCGATTAACGGTGACTGGGGCGGCGCGCTGAAATCTGCCCTGCGTTCCAAACCGCGTTTTATTATGGTCGGCGAAATCCGCACGCCGGAAACAGCCAGCGAAGTTTTGCGCGCGGCAACTTCCGGACACTTGGTTCTTTCAACCATTCACGCCAATAATATCACAGATGCCATCAACTCGGTGGTCAAATATGCTTCTTCCACCTCAATGAGCGAAGAATTGGCTTACGATTTGTTTTCACGCGGTATGCTCGGCGTTTTGCACCAAACTCTGGTCGGCGTCAATGATAAGCGCCCGGCAATTAACTATCTGTTTGCCAATCCCGACACTACTAAGGGCGATCAGGTTCGCGGTATTGTCAAGACCGGCAACCTCAACCTCGGCACCTCGATTGAGACTCAGATGACGCGTATGCGCAAAGGCATGAATCTCTTCCCTGACCTATCCTAACCCGCACGATGAACGGCGCATAAATAAACGGTTTATCTGTTCACGCTGCTCACTCGTTGTTGTATAATATGGATGACGTCAAAAATAGCCTGCTCATTAAAAAAGCCGCTCAAGTGAGCGGCTTTTCTTTTATTCGACATCCCAGGGAAAGACAATCCAGTCATCGGGCAGGCCGACAGCATAAATGTCTACCACCGGCGCGCCCTGTTTTTTGGCGTAAACGGTTACAAACTTGGCCTGAGGATAAACCTCGCGCAAAATTTGAAACGTGCGTCCGGTATCGGATAAATCATCAACAATCAAAGTTTTTTCATCAACCGGACCGACATGACCGGAGATTTCAATTTCATCATCGCTGCGGCGGTCATAATGATTGTCGTAGCTCGAAAAATTGATTGCTTCGTTATTGCGGATATCAAGCTCATAAGCAATGATTCCTGCGGGAATTAAACCGCCACGGCTGATGGCGATAATTTTATTGTAGCTGCCGCTGTCTTTAATTTTTTTGCATAATTCTTTCGTATGCTGGTGAAAGTCAGACCAGTTGAGATATAATTTATTAGTCATGGTTGATTATTATCCGTGTTGTGCTTTTATTTTGTAGATATATTCGATGACATCATCGCTGTCCCATTCGGCAGAGCCGCGGATACGACCGATTTCTTCACCGCTTTTATTAATCAGAACCGTATGCGGCGAGGTAAAAATGCCCAAATCTTCAGCCAGTTTGCCGTCAATATCGTTATAAATCTCCAAATCGGGAGCCTTAAACTTATTCAGAAACTGGCGCTGTTCAGCCATGCTCTCCCATTCCTTGTCGGGAGAAAGCATTACCACGCGGATACCGTTATCTTTGGTTTTGTTGACAAAGCCGTTTAAATCGTCCAGCTCTCTGACACAGGGCGTGCAATGGCGCGACCAGACGACCAGTAAAATAAAATCACCTTTGAAGTCACTGATTTTTACTTTCTTTCCGGACTCGGAAATGATTTCGCGGTTCGGCATTTCTCGCGGAAATTCAAAAATATTAACCGCGTCTTTGGCCAAGACCTCAAAACTCATCAAGAAAGCCAATAGAAAAGTTAAGACTGTTTTTTTGCTCATCATCTATTAATAACTTCTTTTTTGATTTTGATTAAACTCTATTTAAGAGTATATAGTTATTATAAGTAAATAAACAATGAAAAAAGGTGTTTCATATGCAAAATTTAACAAAGTTGGGACTGTTTGCGTTACTGCTGGCGCTGTTGGTTAATTTGAGCGCCTGTGGAAAGGTTTCAAGCCCGGTGCCGATTGAGGGCAGCGGTTATCCCCACACTTATCCGCGCCGATAATCCGAGGAGCTGACAATGGTTTCTGCCAATGATTTTATTGATGAAATGATTCCCTATGTGGAATTTGCCGACAACGCCAATGAGCGCACACCCTGCGTTTTGGTTCTGGATTGTTCCGGTTCCATGCGCGGCGAGCCGATTAAACAACTCAATGCAGGCCTTAAAGCGCTTGAAAAAGAGCTCAAAGAAGATATTGATGCCAGTTCGCGCGTGCAACTGCTGATTATCAAAGCCTTCGGCAAGGACGAAGCAATTGTTTCTTCCGACTGGATTGACGCTATGAACTTTACCGCGCCGACAATGGAAGCCGGCGGTCTGACCCCGCTCGGAAAAGCCATGGAGCTGGCTCTGCAGAAAATTGAAGAGCAAAAATGCCTCTATGACAGCTGCGGCATTACCTCGAAAAGACCGTGGATTTTTCTTATCAGCGACGGCGAACCGACAGACTATGACTGGGAAATCGTTGCCGAAAAATGCCGCTATGCGCAGCAGAACAAGAAAGTGGTTGTTCACGCCGTCGGCACGCAAGGCGCCAATCTCGACAAGCTGGCCAAGTTCTCGGTTATGTCGCCCAAACGCCTGACCGGCCTGAAGTTTACCGAATTTTTCTTATGGCTGAGCCGTTCAGTTTCGTGCATTTCGAAAGCCGCCCCCAATGTACCTGATCTTTTAGAGGATACCGGTGACTGGGATGAAGACAAATAGAATCAAAGTCGCAGCCGCAACAATTCAGGGGCCGATGCATATCAACAAGCAGCTGCCCTGTCAGGATTATTGCCGCTATTCGACACGCAGCAAAAATTTTGTGGCGGTGGTTTCCGACGGTGCCGGCTCGGCAAAATACAGCAAAACCGGTGCCAGAATCGTCTGCGATACTTTGATTGACTTATTAAAAAACATCAAATTTTCCGAAGCGCGGAATGCGGTTAAAAGAGCACTTGAAACTGCCCGCGGCAAGTTGCTGCGCCATCGTCTCAACAAAACGCATGACGGCAAAGGAATCATGGATTTTGCCGCAACCGTGGTCGGCGTCATCTATTATCAGAAACAGGGATTGTTTTTTCATATCGGTGACGGAGCCGCTTTGGCACTTGTTGATGATAATTATGATAACTTTGTCGCTTCGCCGCCGGAAAACGGCGCTTTTTCCTGCGAGACTTATTTTTACACGCAGGAAAACTGGGCTCAGAATCTGCGTTTTACGCCTTTTGCCAAAGCCGACGCGGTTTTTCTGATGAGCGACGGTTTGACGAATTTCTCCTTTTCGCCGGATTACCGGCATATTGAAAAGAATTTTATTCTGCCGATACATCATTTTCTTTCGGAAGAAAACAGTAAAGCCAAAGCCGAACGCGCTCTGGCCAATACCTTGGATAATGCTCAGGCCAGAAGGCTGAACAGCGATGACAAAACCTTACTTTGGGCCAGATTATAAGCATGGAAAACTCCTGTCTCTTATACACATCTGACGCTGCCGACGAC
>URWU01000089.1 GCA_900551585.1 uncultured Alphaproteobacteria bacterium
GGCTCTGATAAATCCGGCGCATTTTGAGCCAAAAATTCGTTGATAACGGTTTCCGGCGCCGTATTTTTCATCTCCGGCAAAAATTGCAGCAGCTTATGAATAATCCGCCCGCGGCGATAGCGGCTCCGGCCGTTTTCTCCCAAAGGCGAGGCCCAGACTTCGTCCTCGTCTTCTTGCAGCTTGGACGGCGTCAGCGGTTTGGCCAGCAGCCCCTCGCTCTCCGGAACATTATGAATCCAGCTATAATCGGGCGCTTTTACCTGCTCTTTTGCAACGGCTTTTTTATCCTCATGAACCAGCTCTTGCGACACTTCATAGCAAACCGTGCCGTCAGCCTGTTTTTGCCCCAATTCACGGAAAGCTTTTTCACAAAGCGCATACCAAGAATCCTCATTCGGTTCGCGGCTTTTGGTATAACCGCAGACACATAAGCGGTCTTCGGCTCGGGTCAAAGCCACATAAAGGAGACGGCGGTATTCCTCCAAAGAAGCCTCTTTTTCGCTTTCTTTGATTTTCTTGCAGTTGTCTTCATAATTATCCGAACCGAACGGATAATAAAGCACCTCATCGCCCCACAGCAGGCCTGATTCGTTTTTGACGGATTTGACCCTGACCGTATCCGGCAAAATGACAATCGGCGCCTGCAAGCCTTTGGAACCATGCACCGTCATAATCCGCACGGCATCAATATCACTCTGTTCCAGTTCGCGCTTAATTTCAACTTCGTCTTTTTCTACCCACTCGACAAATGCCTGCAAACTCGGAATATGTTCCTGCTCAAAATTGAGCGTCAGGTTGATAAACTCATCAATACCGTCAACCGCTTCATACCCAAGGCGGGCAATAAACTTCTGCCGCCCTTTCATCTCGTTTAAGATATGCGCATAAAGCTCAAACGGCCGCGCAAAATCTGCCATATTCAACAATTCCTGCAACTGGGCATAAACAGCGCCGTATTCGGCAAAATCGCTCAGCCGCATCCATAAAGAAGCGCCGCCGCGGTTATAACAAAGCTTGAACAAATCGTCATCATCAAGCCCGAACAAAGGCGATTTCAGAATGGTCGCCAAAGTCAAATCATCAGACGGCAGCAGCAGAAAACGCGCGACAGCCACCAAATCCTGCACGGCAATCTGCTCCAAAAGTTTGATTTTATCAACGCCGGCAATATTAACATCGGCATTTTTGCATTCGCGTACCAATTCTTCAACAAAACTGTTGCGGCGCTGCACCAAAATCATAAAATCGGCATATCTGACCGGACGGTTCTGCGAAACAAGCAACTCGCGGCTTTCAACCATTTTTTTGATTCTTTCGGCAATCTGTCTGGCCAAACGCGAACTGGTTGACGAAGCGGTTTTACGCTCAACCGGCGGCAGCCAGACATCAGGATTTTCATCAGCCTCGGCTTCAACCAGCGGCCAGAGTTCCACCTTGCCGCCGTCACCGATACGGGACGGCGTGTGCGTCATATCCTGCCCGTCGAGAATAACGCCCGGTTTGGCCTGAGGCAGCGCAAAAACATTATTGACCGTATCCAGAATAGCCGCCGTCGACCGGAAAGAAACATCAAGCTCCACTTCTTCAAAATTGCCCAAAGCCTGCAAGCGGCGGGAAAAATAACCGCGCATATTTTCAAATTCTTTGGGATCGGCTCCCTGAAAAGAATAAATCGACTGCTTGCGGTCTCCCACGGCAAAAACCGTACGCGTTTTATCCTGAGCGCCGTTGCCGTCAAAAAAATCTTCCGTGATTGCGCGGATAATCGCCCATTGGTCAGGCGATGTGTCTTGTGCCTCATCAATCAGCACATTGTCAATACCGCCGTCCAGCTTAAACAAAACCCAGTCAGCCACAGTTTTATCTTCAAGCAGACGCCGTGTCAGGACAATCAAATCCTCATAATCCATTTTGGAATGCAAGCGCTTATAGGCATTGTAGCCGTTAATCAAATCTTCAGCCAGATAAAGCACCGCCCTTGTCGCTGCCAGTAAGCCGACTGCCGCCAGTTTATTATCAAGCTCCTGCAAAGACAAAGCAACCGCGCTCATCTCTTCAACAATCTCCGGATAAGCCTTCACCGCATCTTTGGTTGCCAGACGGCTGCGGATTTTGCCCGAAGTCAAAAACAGGTTTTTAAATGCCGGCAGATTTTCCGGCTGAATGCCTTTTTCAATAATCTGCGCCAAAATTTCCGCACGCTGTTTGTCGCTTTCCGAACCGGCAAACAAACCGTTCATTATCATTTTCAACACATCATAATCAAGCTTGGCGCTATAAGCGGCAATCACTGTCTCCACGCTGTCATCTGCCGCCACGCCGAGCTTGCCTGCCGTTTGTTCCAGCAAAGCTTCCAATGACGGATAACGGCTCAGCAGGCGTGAAATCTTATTACGGTTGCCGGCAATGTTATTCATAATCTTAGGAAAAGTTGCTTCCGAAACCGTCTGCGTGATATAAGCCAGACTTTGCGCCACCGGACTGTCAGGTTCCAGTTCAATCTTTTGCAGCAGCTTGTTTTTAACATCATTCAAAGCTTCGGCGGCGCTGCGGTCGTCCATCACCTCAAAATAAGGCGAGATTTTGGCTTCCAGCGGAAAACGCTTTAAAATCTCCTGACAAAAACTGTGAATGGTTTGGATTTTCATGCCGCCCGGCGTATCAAGCAAAATCGCAAACAACCGGCGTCCCAAAGCCTGCAAATCCAAATCGGCCTTGCTCTCGGTCAGGCGGCGCCCAAGCAGGCTTTCAAGCTCTTTTTGCAACTGTTCGTCCGAAGCAACCGACCAGCGGCTTAAACGTCCGGCAATACGCGTGTTCATTTCCACAGCCGCCGCTTTGGTATAAGTCAGACACAAAATCTTGGCCGGATTAACCCCTTTCAGCAACAGACGCAGCACACGGTCGGATAAAACTTTGGTTTTACCGGTGCCGGCCGAGGCTTCCACCCAGACAGACTTATCGGGATTCGCTGCCCGGCGCTGTTTTTCGGAAGCCAACAGAATGCGGTTCTGACGCTGCTGCAAAATATCAGTCATCGCTACTCTCCTGAACCAGCCATTCTCTGACGCGCGCCAAATGTTCATAATCGGAATATTCGGCAATCCGCTTAGGATTCGGACGGCTTAAATAAGGCGTGGTTTCAAAATCAAAAAGATGAATCAATTCGGCAATCCTCTGCAGATTATTGCTTAAAACTTCGCTGACTTTGTCATCAATAACCGTTTCTTTTTTAGCCAGCTGCCAATAAATCAGCTCAGCCACTTCCGCTTTGGCAATTCCTTCAAAACCGCCGTTTTCGGCAATCAGCCCTTCAATAGGCAGCTGCGGCGCAAAGGCTTTTTCAACCTCGGCTTTGCTGCGCGCTTTGCCGGTTTTATAGTCTATGATATTCACGCGCCCGTCGGTTGTTTCATCAACGCGGTCGGCCTTTGCCGTCAGCGCAAAATCTCCGGCCGGCGCCTGCAGAACCAAACGGCCGCTCACTTCATTATGCACCCGTTTAATCTTCCGACGATAGAGCCGTTCTTTTTCTGCCAGCCATGTCACAGTCTTTTCAAAACTCGGCCACCAAAAAGCCCGCGTTTCCTGGGCAATTTGATTCATTGCAAAATAATCGCGCCCCAAAGCCAATAATTCTTCTTCGGCATTATCGGGGAATTTGTCAGGATATTTATTATTAAACTGTTCCAAAATCGCATGGATAATATTACCATAATCTGCCAAACTCAAATCGGGATTAACCTCATCAAGCGGCCGCAGTTTCAAAATATATTTGGCAAAAATGCTGTAAGGGTCACGCAGCCACAATTCCACATTGCTGGCAGACATCTCGCGCGGCCGGGCCGCAACAGGGGGCGTCGGTGCCGGCGGATTAATCTTAACCATAGCCGTCGGCTTGTCCAAATCCCGCGCAATCAGACGATAAATAACATCTTCAATCGAACCGGCCTCATAGCCGAGCGCCTTGAGCACCGTTTCCAAACGCAGCCACCAACGCGACCGCACCATCGGCGTACCCATCACCCGTTCGGAACGCGTCAGATAAACCTCTTCGCCGCCTAAAAATTCGGCAAAATCACGGGCCATAATACCAATGGCTTTTTCCGGCTGCGGAAAACCGAAATCTTTTTTCATCGGCCGTGACAGCCAAGGGTCAGAACCGGCAGCTTTGGGCCAAATCGTTTCATTCACACCGCCGATAATCGTCACATCAAAGCGGCTCAGGCGCGCCTCAATCGGGCCGAGAATTTTCAAACGCGGATGGGTCCCGAACCGCGGGCGCACCGGCACGCCGGACATCAGCGCCTCAATCAGCCCCAGATATTCTTTAACCTCAATTTTACCCAGAACCTCAGCTTTGTCATATAAATCGGCAATAAATCCGGCAGCCGCCTCTCCTGCTTCACCTTTCCACAAAACCTGCGTCCCTGTTTTTTCAAAACCGGCAGCCAGACGTTCGGCAACCAAAACATGGGTTTTCAACAGCTGTTTAAAATCGGCCTGCGGATTTTGATAAAGCTCATAAAGGTCGCGCAAACTCTCAAAAACTTCTGCCTCAAAAGCCAGCAAAGCCTCATCTTCCCGACCGCTGCGCCAAACTTTTTGTTCCAGCATTCGCGTCAGTTTGCGAACCTCTCCGGGCTTTTTGCCCAGATTGCATAACGGATGTTTGAGAAGGCTCAGCAAAGCAATTTTATCTAAGTTGCTCTCGCAGACTTTGGCCGTCAGACGCAGAAAATTTCCGACCGGCGTCAAACTCAGCGGCCGTCCGGCAGAGTCATCAACTTTAATCTCCCAGCGTTCCAGCTCACTGGCAACGCGGCGTGCCAGATTTCTGTCCGCGGTAATCAAAGCCGCCGTCTGTTCCTGTGTTTCCAAAGCCTCACGCATAATCAATGCAATTGCCAGAGCTTCCTCGCGAATATCGGCACAGTCTATCAGGCTCAGCCCGTCCAATGCGGCATGTGAAATCTTTTTTGTTTGAATATCGCGCCATTTGTCAGTCGTTTTGGCCGGACGCATAATTTCCGAGATTAAAATCTCACGCTCGCGATTCTGCGGCTCAGCCAGTTCTCTGACTTCCGAACGCTCAAGCTGCAAATAATCCAGGAGTTGTTTGAACTCAAACTGCGGATGCGTTTCATCAATTTTTTCCCAGTCTTCATCGTCCAAATCTTTATCCAGGCCGGGAAGAATAACTTCACCCCCGGGCAGTGCCAAAACCGTTTTGACCAGCTCGCGCATAGCCGGATAAGTCGCCGAGGTTCCGGCAATGATAATCCTTTTATCGGGCGGATTGGCAGCCCATTGTGCGCTTTGCGCCTTGAGCAGCAGGTTCCGTCGCAAACTGGGGTCAATCAGCCCGCGCTCCTGCAAAATCTCCGGCCAGAAACGCGTAATAATTTCCAAAAACTTTAGCGTCTCCTGCCAATGCGCAGCATATTCTTCCGGCACCAGATTTTGCAGATTGCCAAAAGACAAATCTTCATTATTAACCGTATCAATCAGGTTAGCCAACTCCTGCGCCAAATAGCAGGCTTGGCTCAAAGGCATTTTTTCCAGACCGAAATCGCCGGGTTTGGCCATAATGATTTTAGTAAACAACAGCAGACGTTCATTGCGCTCAATAGACGGCGGCAGGGTCAATAATTCTTTGTCGCTGTCAATTCCGGTCAGAAAAAGTTCATCTTCTTCCACATCACCGAAAGGCAGCATTTTAGGCAGCAAAGTAGGACTCATACCCTGCGCGCGGACAAAAGCCTCAGCCATTGCTTTAACGGCGCGGCGGTTCGGCAACAGCAGCAAAACATCAGCCAGGTCAAGCGGCTTGTCACGATATTCGGACAACAATCGCGCGGCAACCGTATCAACAAAACAGTTTGATAATGAAATATTATACAAATTGCGGCTGAGTTCTGACAAATCAGTTTTCCTCTAAAAACTTTTTGAATAAGCCGAATGCCCGTCCCCGGTGCGAGATTTTATTTTTTTCCGCACCTTCAAGATTTCCGAAAGTGACATCATAGCCTTCGGGTTTGAAAATCGGATCATAGCCGAAACCGCCGGTTCCCTGCGGCTCTGTCGTAATCACGCCGTCAACGCGTCCTTCAAAAACTTTTGTTTCCTGCCCCGGAACGGCCAAAGCCAGCAGACAGGCAAAATGTGCGCCGCGGTCGGAACTGCCGCTGGCTTTTAATTCATTCAGAAGCTTTTCCATACCTTTACCGAAATCGCGGTCAGGCGCATAACGTGCCGAATAAACCCCCGGACGGTTGTCCAGAGCATGAACGCACAGGCCGGAATCATCGGCAAGGCAAGGCAAGCCGCTCATCGCCGATAATTGGTCGGCTTTTAGGCGGGCATTTTCTTCAAAAGTCGTCCCTGTTTCTTCAACATCGGGCAAATCAAGCTCGCGGGCAGAAACAACCTCAATATTGAAAGGGGCCAGCATCGTTTTAATCTCGTCAATTTTGCCCTGATTATGACTGGCAACAACAATTTTTTCGATTTTCATATTATCTTCCTAATGCTTGTTTTTGTTTGGCAATGAGCTGGGCAATCCCGTCTTTGGCCAGAGAAAAAAGTTCGTTAAACTGGTTTTCGTCAAACGGTGCGCCTTCGGCGGTTCCCTGAATTTCAACAATTTTGTTGTCATCTGTCAGCACAAAGTTCATATCA
>URWU01000090.1 GCA_900551585.1 uncultured Alphaproteobacteria bacterium
ACGAGATGTAGCTCCGTCTCGTGGGCTCGGAGATGTGTATAAGAGACAGACACCAGACTGCCCACCAGAATGCTCAACCCCAATTCGCTCATCAGGAACTGAATTCCTTCAAACATTCCCTCATTGAAAACCGTTTGTAAATCGGCATAACTCACGGTTTTAGAATGACCTCTCAGCCAGACACCGATCAGATAATATAAATAAAACAAAGGCAAATTGGTAAAAACATTAGAAACAAAAGTCCAGGCCAAGGAAATCCCCAGACTGAAACGCCATTTCATTCTGCGGGTCAAAACCCACAAAGCGGCAACAACCGGAACCTGCCCCGGAAAAGGCGCAAAAGCCAAACCGAGGCCGATTGCATTTGAACGCGCCAAATAAGCCGGGGACTTATATTCCCGTTTCATCGGCCGCACAATTTTTTTATGCATAAAGCTAAAAAAGGCCTGCCATTTTTCTTTAAGATGATTTTTCAAACGGATTACTTTTTTTCTTGATAAAATTTTTGAAAATCAAGCCCATGCTGCTGGCTGAATTCTGTAAATGCAATCAAACGCGCAAAAGCATCTTCGGAAATAACATGCTCAATACGGCAGGCATTCTCTTGAGCCTCAACAGTTTCAACCCCCAAAATTTTCTCAAAAAACTCGGATAAAATCAGATGTTTCTGCAGAACTTCTTTGGCAATTTCCAATCCCTCGTCTGTCAGGGAAATGACCCCGTAGTGACTGTAGTTAATCAACCCGCGCTCGGCCAGTTTATGCAGGGTTTCGGTCACGGAAGAGCGGCTGACGCCCAAATCCCGTGAAATATCGACAGCTTTAACCCCCTGCTTGGCCTGAATATGGTTATAAATTGATTCCAGATAATCTTCCAAACTGGCGGTAATTTTGCATGCAGTCATCATTAATCCCCTTGCTGTTTTTTCAAATTATATGTTAGGGTACCCAAACTGTCAAGCACAGCCCTCAGAATAAAAAGCCGAAACTGCGAGCGACAATTGCCCCGACCAAAATAGAAATTGCAAAAGTCCCGAACCACAGCAACAGAGCCTCTTTCCAGCCGCGTTCCTTAAAAATCACAATCAAAGCTGCCACACAGGGAACAAACAGTGTTATCACTACCGAAGCCGTCAGTATCTGCAAATCGCTCAAAATCCGCACACTCTGATTTAAGCCCGTCATATCTAAAATACCGACCGAAGCAAAATCTCTGCGGATAAGCCCCATCACGAAAATATCGGAAAACTGCGCCGGCAAATGCAGTAAGGTCACAACCACCGGCTCCAGAAAATTTTGCAGCCAAGCCAAAAAGCCGAGCCAGCCTAAAACTGTGATAATCATCGAACTGATAATAAACAGCGGCACCGCTTCGCTCAAAAAGTTCCACACACGAAAGGTTGTTTTTTGAACGATATTGCGCAACAACGGCAGCCTAATCGGCGGCAAATCAATCAGCAAATCGCTGCTCTGCCCATACAGTAACTTATTCAAAACCGAACCGCTGACAATCATAACAACACCGATAATCGCCAAATAAGCAAACCAGACTTTAAGACCGCCGACGGCCGCCAGCATGGCGATAATGATTCCTTGCTGCGCCGCACAGGGAATAGTAATTCCGAGAATAGCCGTCACAATCGTCCGCTCTCTGGCGGTTCCTAAAATGCGCGTGCTGACTGTCCCCATAGCCCCGCAGCCGAACCCGAGCAACAGCGGAATAACCGCTCTGCCGTTCAGCCCGATTTTGCTTAAAATATTATCGGTCAAAACCGCCAAACGCGGCAGATACCCGGAATCTTCCAGCAAAGAAACAAACAGATAAAAAGCCAAAATCAACGGCAGCAGTACGGCAAAAATAATTTTGACACTCATCGTCAAAATGCCGAATTCTCCGACCAGCAATTCATCAACCAAACCGAGCGGGATTAAGTTTTGCACCAAAGAAGTAATCCACGGCACATAAGTTTCTTCCAGCAGATTAAAAATATAATCAACCAGATTACCGGCGACCAATACTCCCAGCAGTTCAAACAAAGCATAAAGCATGAAAACAGCCACAAACGCCCCAATCCACGGATTGAGCAGCCAGTTGCCGATACGCTCTCCCCAGCTGATTTCCGGAACCCTGCTGCTGGTTGACTCTTCTAAAAGACGCGTAATTTTAGCCACGCGTTTTTGGTAAATTTGCATTTTTTCAGCGCTGTTACCAGCCTCAAGAGCTTCCATACCCAACAGTTTTTCACGCATGATCTTCTGTTCAGCCTTTGCCCCGTCCACAGCCTCCAATCCCGGCGTCCGGCTTGGCGATATTCTTGCCTTTTGCCCGGCAATCGCTTTGACAATATTCAAAATCCCCTGCTTTTTGGTCGCAACGGCAGGAATAACCTCAATACCGAGTTCGGCAGCCAATTTCTCACAATCAATTTTCAGGCCGGATTTCTCAGCCTCATCAATCTGATTAACCACCACAATCAAAGGCAAACCCAAATCTATCAGCTGCTGGGTTAAAAATAAATCGCGGTCAATACTGGTCGCGCCGATAACATTAACAACCACGTCCACATCCTGAATCGTATTCAGAGTTACACGTTCGTCATCACTGGTCGTCCCCAGACTGTAAACCCCAGGTGTATCAATGATTTCACCCCAGTTTGTTTCGGCTCTGGCAATATCAACCGTTGTCCCCGGATAATTGCTGATTTCAACATAGAAACCCGATATTGCATTAAAAATAACCGACTTTCCGACATTTGGATTGCCGACCAACGCAATTCTGGTCTGTTTTTGGGAAGCTTTTTGCTCAGAAACACAACCCAAACAGTGACCATGGCATTTATGACAGCTGAAACTCCACATCTTAAGCCTACACTGCCCGCACGATGATTTTATTTGCCAAATTGCGGCCAATAGCCAGTTTCTGGCGATTCTTAGCAATAATCACCGGTCCGAGTTTGGCCAGACATTTAATCACCTGTCCGACAGCCAGCCCCCATCTCATCATCAGCAATTTCGTCGTATCATCGCCAAAATCAACAATTTCATATTCTTCGCCCTTACCGGCCTCTGTCAATTTTTTAGTCATTTCATTCTCAATTCAAATAAATTGTTAGTCTTTATTAACATTATACAACACTGCGAACATTATTAGCAACAGTTTTTGCAAAAAATAATCACCGGACTGAAATCTGCAATCCGGTGATTAAGTCAACAATATCATAACTAACTATATTTTCAGACGATAACTTAAGATTTTCGGCGCCTCCTGTAAAAAAATGTTCAACATGAGAGATTACATGGTATCTGATATTAATTTTGTTAAGTTCGCCTAACATTTATTTTTTTATCAGGACAATCTGCCTTTGTCAACATAAAAAAACTCCGGAAAAAATTTCCGGAGCCTTAATCTGAAATCCGCCGTCTAGGAGAAAGACAATATTAATATGGAGTAATACATTCTTTCCGACATCTTTCAGAATGGCTGAATATTAAATGAGTTTATCCTAATTCACAACCTAAAATTAATCCCTGTACACAACACAACTTAAAGATTCAACAAAAACATCTTCTTACGAACCCTTAGCTCTCGTCGGGCGGCACAACGCCACAAAAAAACCACCCGTAAAGGATGGCTTTTAATTGGCTGCTTCGCCTGGATTGTAAATTCCCATTGGCACACCAATGGGCCCCTTTCATCTTCGTAAGTCTCGCGCTTCTTAAAATTGCGCTCGACAACTTTCGATTCCGAACCTTTGGTTCTCGTCGGGCGGCACAACGCCACAAAAAAACCACCCGTAAAGGGTGGCTTTTTATTGGCTGCTTCGCCTGGACTCGAACCAAGATTGACGGAGTCAGAATCCGCTGTCCTACCATTAGACGACGAAGCAATAATTGCTTTTAACGCTCATTATTTAAGTCTTTTTATTTAACTTGTCAAATGGTTTTATAAAAAAAAGAAAATATATTTTTACACCCGAGGCTATCCCTACTTGTCAAAATAGGATAAATATGCTTAAATATAAGAGTGAGGAGATATTCTCCAAAACAAAAAAGAGGTAATATATCATGAACAAACATTCTGGCAAACGCCAATATTCTAAAGGAGCGACGGCCGAAAAAGCCGAGCCTCCGAAACGTAATTTTTTCAATTTCATCGCACATAATTTTATCTTCCACGAGGACTTAGCGGTTCTGAAGGAGGTGTAACTATGCTTACATTTCGTTCAAAAATCAATAACCGCGACTTGGAAAGAGTCCGCGAGATTTCTGCTTCATCAGGAATCTTTGATGAAGATGATGTTGACATTACCGTTTGTCTGGCCGACGACGCCCTTTATCAACTGGAGCATCCGGAAGATGACGACTATCCGCATGATACCAACTTTCTGTTTGCAGAAATAGACGGTGTCACCTGCGCTTATGCCTGTTACGGCGAAATTGCCGATTCAGAGGCAAATTACGAATTATATTGGCTGGCAACACACAATGACTATCGCGGTCAGGGTATCGGCAAAAAACTTATCGCCGAACTCATCCGCATTTTGCAGCAAAAAGGCTGTCATAAACTGTTCATCAAAACGGAAAGCAAACCCCAGTATAAAGCCACGCGCCATTTTTATGATGCCTGCGGCTTTACGCTTGAGGCAACCTTAAAACAATACTACTCCGAATTTGATGACTGCTGTATCTATGGCATGTGCTTGAACAGAAACCCGCAACAAACCGGTCTGGCTGCCGAATAATAAAAAAGGGCTTCAAAATGAAGCCCTTTCCTGTTTTATTTTTCTAAAACTAATTATCCGTCGGAACAACTTTAATATGCAATTCTTTCATCTGCTGCTCTGTTACAAAGTTCGGAGCCTGCATCATCAAGTCTTGCGCTTTACCGTTCAGAGGGAACAAAATCACATCGCGGATAATCGGTTCGTCAAGCAGCAGCATAACCAAACGGTCAACACCGTAAGCCGAACCGGCATGCGGCGGAGCGCCAAACTTGAAAGCATTAATCATGCCGCCGAATTTACTATCAACAACATCAGCACCATAACCGGCAATTTCAAATACCTTATACATAATTTCCGGCTGATGATTACGAACACCGCCTGACAGCAGCTCGACACCGTTGCAGACAAAGTCGTATTGATAAGCCAGAATATCTAAAGGATTTTTGTTCATCAAAGCGTCCATTCCGCCCTGCGGCATAGAGAACGGGTTATGCGAGAAATCAACAGCGCCGGTCTCGTCATTTTCTTCATAGAACGGGAAATCGACAATCCAGCACATTTTGAATGAATTTTCATCAATCAGCCCCAATTCCTCACCGACTTTGTTACGCAGACGGCCGCTGAACTTATCAAACTTCATTCCTTTACCAACCACAAACAAAATAGCGTCACCTTCTTCAGCCTTGAAAGCAGCCTTAATCTCATTCTGCTTGGCTTCACTCAACAGTTTGGCAATTCCTTTGGCTCCGGCAGGCGCATAAGCAATATAAGCCACGCCGCCCATACCTTCTTCTTTGGCATAGCCGTCAAGCTTGTCAAAGAAAGAACGCGGCTTCTCGGCAATTCCTTTAACCAGCATACCTTTAACGGTTTTGCCTTCTTTGACCATGCTGTCATAAACACCGAAACCGCTGTCGCCGAACAAAGCGCTTGCGTCCTGCAAAAACAGCGGATTGCGCAAATCAGGCTTATCCGAACCGTATTTCTGCATCGCCTCGCGGAAAGGAATATGCACAAAAGGCGCCTGATCAACTTTTTTGCCGTTGGCAAATTCATTAAAAATACTGCCGAGGGTATGTTCAATCACTTTGAAAACATCTTCCTGCGTTGCAAAGCTCATTTCCATATCCATCTGGTAAAACTCACCCGGAGAACGGTCGGCACGCGGATCTTCATCACGGAAGCAGGGCGCAATTTGGAAATACTTGTCAAAACCGGAAACCATCAGCAGCTGTTTGAACTGCTGCGGCGCCTGCGGCAAAGCATAAAATTTGCCGGGATTTAAACGCGACGGCACCAAAAAATCACGCGCACCCTCCGGAGAAGAAGCGGTCAAAATCGGGGTTTGATATTCGGTAAAACCCTGCTCGCGCATCAATTCGCGAGAACGTTGAATCACCTGCGAGCGCAGCAGAATATTTTTGTGAATACGGTCTTTACGTAAATCCAAAAAACGGTATTTCAGACGCATCTCTTCCGGCGCATCATCTTCAATAGCCACCTGAAACGGCAGAACTTCCGCCTCGGAATGAACTTCCAAATCACTGACGGCAATCTCAATATCGCCGGTCGGCATATTTTTGTTAACACTCTCGCGGGCAATAACCTTTCCGGTAAAACCGACCACGGATTCCGGACGCAAAGCCTGAACTTTATCAAACAAATCGGAACTGCTGTCGACCACGCATTGGGTAATGCCGTAATGATCTCGCAAATCAATGAAGCACAAGTTACCAAGGTTGCGTTTACGGTGAATCCAGCCGGCCAGCTTCACCTCTTTGTCAATGTCTGCAGCGCGTAAATCACCGCAGGTATGGGTACGATCTGTCTCTTATACACATCTCCGAGCCCACGAGACGGAGCTACATCTCG
>URWU01000091.1 GCA_900551585.1 uncultured Alphaproteobacteria bacterium
TATTGGGCCAGCCTACAGTGCCATTACCGAAGTTCTGCCCCCAAGCGTTGCTAGTATTAGCGTACTCGGAAGAAGACCAATAGTAACCATTCGTTAAAACAGCGGCATCACCGCCGAGTTTTCCCAAAGCAGTATTGATAATTGCTTTATTAACTCCGGTTGCGCCGGAAGTTCCCGTACCGCTGGTCATCGCATCGGCATCATAACCATAAACCTGCATCAATTCGCCGATTGACGGCAAATACCAGTTTCCTTGTCCGAAATCACCGGTTTTGTCCCCGACATAAAACTGCGTAGCGGCTGACGCGGCTATACCATTAGCCCCCATTTCATCAACAATCGCCTGTGTGTTGCTTTTGCCGTCAAACAACTCGGCATTGCCGTTCACCAGTTTTTGCGAGCCCGTACCGCTGACGCTGATACCCGAGGTGTTGTCCAAGGTAACGCTGGCTTTGTTCAAAGCCCTGATACCATAAACCCGTGTTCCGGCCGCATTAATTTTAATCACGCTGATATCGGCACCGGCCGCAGCTCCGTCAATGACGACAGCCGAACCGCCGGCCGTATTGGCATAATCCAATTCAATATTATTAATTTTAGCATTGCTTTTGCTGATATTAATCATATTGGCATTGGCCGTCGTACTGCTGAAAGACATTTTATGGCCGTTGCCCTCAATGATGACATTATCGGCATTAATATTAAGACTTTTGCTTAAGGTAACATCAGCGTCCAGAACCAGCTTTGCACCGTCAACAATCAAAGCCTGAATTTCATCATTGGTCATAGACGATGTAATCGCCGTATAGCCCTCGGCCACGAAAGCCGCCGTGCTTTTTATCTGAGTCGGACCTGATGCGCCTCCGGAAGAACCGCCATTGCCGTTTTTAACCTGCATGGTAAGAGCCTGATTGGCAACAGCCTTAAGCTGCTGCAACAAGAGTGTTCCGGTCTCCAAAGCTTCATTCGCGGCCTTAATAGTCTGAATCCCCTGAGTCATTGAATCAAGCAGAGCGCCCAAATCTTCTGCCCTGTTATTCAATGCCGAAGCGGTATAATAAGCCGAAGGATTATCAATGGCGGAGTTTACCTCCAGGCCGGTAGACAAACGCAACTGAGTTTTATCCTGCAGCCTTTGGACTTGCTGCAAGGATAGTAAATTTGAACGCATACTTGCATTTAAACTTATCACACTCATTTTAACCACATACAATATATTATTAATATAAAATCTTACTGAACTTCTATTAATCAGATTACCATTTTTCAACTTAACAATACACTAAAAAAGAAAACTTTTTTGTCTAGTATCGCTTGCCCGGCCTGGTTTTTTTGTTTATTTTTTCCCTCAAAAAAAACTGCGCACAAAAAAAACCGCCGTTTAGGCGGTTTCTTTTATCTCAATTTATTTATTGTCTTGGATGACTTTCCTCTGGTATCACATCTTCGCAGCGGCAAATCTGCTTAAGAGGCTCAACTTTTTCCTTGAGGGCAATGTCAATGACCTCGGAGACTTCCGAAACCGGAATAATCTTCATGCCTTTTTTGACATTGTCAGGAATTTCGACCAAGTCCTTTTCATTATCTTTAGGGATAAGAACTGTCTTAATTCCGCCGCGCAAAGCCGCCAGCAGTTTTTCTTTCAAACCGCCAATCGGCAAAACTCTGCCCTGCAGGGTGATTTCACCGGTCATCGCCACATCTTTCTTGACCGGAATTTTGGTCAAAACAGAAACCAGCGTGGTAAACATGGCAATACCGGCGGAAGGACCGTCTTTCGGCGTTGCGCCCTCCGGCACGTGGACATGGATATCCGTTTTTTCAAAAATTTCCGGATTGATACCCAAAGCCCGTGACCGTGAACGAACCACAGAATAAGCTGTCTCGATAGATTCTTTCATCACTTCGCCGAGCTTACCCGTTTCGGTAATTTTGCCTTTGCCGGGCATATCAACGGCTTCAATAAACAAGATATCGCCGCCGACCTCAGTCCAGGCCAGTCCGGTTGTGACGCCGACATGATCGGCCTCCTCGGCCTCTCCGTAACGGTATTTGATGACACCGAGATATTTCTCAAGATTTTTCGGCGAGACTTTAATTTTGGTATTCTTGCCTTCCGAAAGCAAAATCTCTTTAACTGCCTTGCGGGCAATTGTCGAAAGTTCGCGTTCCAGATTACGAACACCGGCCTCACGGGTATAATAGCGGATAATATCGCGAATTGCGTCATCGGTAATAATCAGCTCGCTCTTTTTAACCGCGTTCTCTTCAAAAATCTTCGGAATCAAATGGCGTTTGGCAATCTCAATCTTCTCGTCTTCGGTATAACCGGACAAACGGATAATTTCCATACGATCCAATAACGGCCGCGGCATATCCAAAGAGTTGGCGGTTGTCACAAACATCACATCGGACAAATCATAATCCACTTCCAGATAATGGTCATTGAAGCTCGAGTTCTGCTCCGGATCCAAAACCTCCAGCAATGCGGAAGACGGATCGCCGCGGTAGTCATTACCCAGCTTGTCGATTTCATCAAGCAGGAACAACGGATTAGATGTTGCAGCCTTTTTCATTCCTTTAACAATTTTACCAGGCATAGACCCGATATAAGTCCGGCGGTGGCCGCGGATTTCCGCTTCATCGCGCATACCGCCCAGAGAGGCGCGGACAAAACTGCGTCCGGTGGCACGGGCAATTGATTTTCCGAGAGAAGTCTTACCAACACCCGGAGGGCCGACTAAACACAAAATCGGGCCTTTGATTTTATCGGCACGCGCCTGCACGGCCAGATATTCGACAATGCGTTCTTTGACCTTTTCCAGACCATAATGGTCTTTTTCCAAAATTGCCATGGCTTTTGCCAGGTCTTTATTGACTTTGGAACGTTTTTTCCAAGGAATATCAAGCAGCCAGTCAAGATAATTGCGAACCACGGTTGCTTCGCTTGACATTGCGCTCATCGATTTAAGCTTTTTAACTTCTGCCAAGGCTTTTTCTTTGGCTTCCTTAGAAAGTTTGGTTTTTTCGATTTTTTTCAGATATTCGCTGATTTCTGAATCTTCGTCCCCGTCGCCGAGCTCTTTCTGAATAGCCTTCATCTGCTCGTTCAGATAATATTCTTTCTGGCTCTTTTCCATTTGCTTTTTAACACGGGACTTAATTTTGTTCTCAACTTCCAAAACCGTCAATTCGGCATCCATAAAGCCCAGAATTTTTTCAAAACGCTCAGCTAAAGTCCGGCCTTCCAGCAACGCCTGCTTTTCAGGGATTTTCAAAGACAGGTGAGCGGCAATCGTATCAGCCAGCTTACCGTAATCTTCAATTTGGTTAACCGAAACTAAAACCTCGGGCGGAGTCTTCTTTGAGAGTTTGACATATTCTTCAAACTGCGACAAAACCGCACGCACCAAAGCCGCCAGTTCCAGATTATTCTCATCGCTGATTTCGGGAATGACTTCGGCTTCAGCCTGCATAAATTCTTTGTTCTTGACAAATTTGCTGATTTTAACGCGCTCAACACCCTCTATCAGAACTTTAACCGTTCCGTCGGGGAGCTTCAGCATTTGTACCACGGTGCCGAGCGTGCCGATATGATAAATATCATCGGGGGTCGGATCTTCAACCGTTGCATCTTTCTGGGTTGCCAAAACGATATTGCCGTCGCTGTCAACCACGCTTTGCAGAGCTTTGATAGACTTGTCACGGCCAACAAACAAAGGGACTATCATTTTCGGATATACAACAATATCCCTCAACGGGAGAACGGGATATTTTTCTTTTTTCACGGCCATTTCATTTTCCTTAAAAATCATCTTCGGTTATCTACTATAACTATATAAGAGAACATAATCAAAACTGCAATATTCGCTAAAACTTTTTTGGCATATTTCTCATTTTTGAGCAATGATTAAACTTTTTAATCCACAACAAGCTGAGCTTTTGCAAAATAAGGTTTAATAAGTGCATAATTTGAATTTGCTTAAATAAAAAAATTATATATTATAAGAGCAAATTGAATAACGGAGATAAGTTTTAATGGCTAAGATTGTAAAAAATGCCGACATCGGAGAAGAAATTAAAGTTGATATTTCTGTCACTCTGGGCACCGCCGACCTGCGGGTTCATCAATTGTTGAAACTCGGCCGCGGCGCTGTGGTCGAGCTCGACCGCGACGTCAACGATTATGTTGATATTTATGCCAATGACGTGCTCATCGGCCATGGTGAAGTTGTCATTACCGAAACCGATAAAATCGGCATCTCCATTACTGATACTTTGAAGAAATAATTGAGCAATGTTCAACCTGAAAAGACGTCTGAAAAAACATATCAAAGATTTTTGTCATACTAATTTCGTCTCAAACCTGATTAGTTCGCTGATTTACGGCTATACCAGACTGGTCTACCGCACCACCGACTGGCAGATTATCGGCCGCGAACATCCTGTTTCCCTGTGGGAAGAAGGCAAAGACTTCATTCTCATCGGCTGGCATGGCCGCGCCCTGATGCTGCCGGCTTTCCGCGATTATCGTTTTCCGCTCAATGCCTTGGTATCATTACACAATGACGGCCGCATGATTGCCGGTGTTTTGCAAAAATACGGCCTCGGCACAATCGGCGGCTCCAGCAACAACAATGCCCGCGGCGCCGCTCTGAACCTGATGAGCTCGCTCAATGACAACACTTCAATCTGCATTATCCCCGACGGCCCCCGAGGCCCGCGCATGCATTTATCAATGAGCCCGATTTATTATGCCCAGAAAACCGGCAAGCCGATTATCTGCATGACCTACAGTACCAAACGCTGCAAAATCGCCGAAAAAGCCTGGGATAAGATGATGCTTCCCTATCCTTTCAACAAAGGAATTTGCTTATTCAGCGAACCGGTTTATATTCCGCCGGCTCTTGATGACAAAAGCATGGAAGAACAGCGCTGCAAAATCGAAAATATGATGAACGAACTCAATTATACGGCTGACCGCAAAATGGGACTGACGCCGATAAAACCCGGCAGCAAAGCCAAAAACAAAAACGATAAGAAAAAGCCTCAGGGAAAATAACCATGTTTATCCGTATCTACAACACTCTTATCCGCGTTTTATACCCTCTCGTTATCAGCCGTTATATCAAAAAACGCATGCATAACGGCAAAGAAGACGCCAAGCGCTTTAATGAACGCATGGGACGCCCGACTATGAAACGCCCCGAGGGAAAACTGATTTGGTTTCATGGCGCTTCGGTTGGTGAATCTTTATCCATGCTGCCGCTGATTAACAAACTTCTGGAACAATATCCCGACGCGCATATCATGGTCACGACCGGCACGGTCACCTCCGCTGATTTGATGGGCAAACGCCTGCCGGAACGTGCTTTTCACCAATATGTTCCGATTGATAATCCAAAATTTGTCACCCGTTTTATCCGCTCATGGCAGCCGGATTTGGTTTTGTGGTTTGAATCTGACTTGTGGCCGGCGCTCTTATCCGGTATCAAGCGCAAAAATATCCCTCTGATTTTGGTCAACGGCCGCATTTCCAACAAATCTTTCAAGCGCTGGCAGCAGTTTGACTTCATCAGCAAAGAACTGCTGGGCTGCTTTACTTTCTGTCTCGGCCAGTCGGAAGAAGACGCTTACCGGCTGCGTATTTTGGGCGCCAAAGATTCCATGTGCCTCGGCAACTTAAAATACGCCGGAATCAATCCGCCCGTTGACGAAAACAAAAAAGCCGAAATAGCGGCTCAAATCGGCAACCGCCCGTTATGGGCCGTCAGCTCGACCCATAGTGATGAAGAACTGAAAATCGGCAAATTCTTGAAACGCATGACCGAAAAAGTTCCCGGCCTGATGACAATTATCGCCCCGCGCCACCCGACCCGCGGCGTTGAAATTCAAAACCAGCTCAACGAACTCGGCCTCAAAACGGCCCTGCGTTCCAAAAACGAAAAAATCACCAAACAAACAGATGTTTACATCGCTGATACTATCGGCGAAGTCGGTATCTGGTATGATATGGCGCCGATTGTTTTTATCGGCGGTTCCCTAATCCCCCACGGCGGCCAAAACTTCATAGAACCCTCCCGCTTTCGTGATGCCGTCATTGTCGGGCCGCATATGCATAATTTCACTGACGCAATGAACCGCGCCAAAAAAGCCGATGCCGTTATTCAGGTTAATGATGTTCTGGAACTGGAAGAAACCCTTCTCCAGCTTTTGAGCAACAAAGATTTGCTCGAAGCCAAACGCAGCCTCGCCTATAATTGGGCCTACGGCGAAGCAAAAGTGCTTGACGGTATTGTTGAAAAAGTTAAAGGATATCTTTAAATGAAAACGCCAAGTCATTGGAAAGAAAAGAATTTAATTTCAGATTTATTACTGCCTTTAGGCTGCCTTTATAACTTGGCCACTAAATTAAATATCCTGTCTCTTATACACATCTGACGCTGCCGACGACTAGTCGAGTGTAGAT
>URWU01000092.1 GCA_900551585.1 uncultured Alphaproteobacteria bacterium
CTAGTCGTCGGCAGCGTCAGATGTGTATAAGAGACAGGAATAATGTAATTGCATTTTATTCTTTTTGTAAAGGACGTCCGCATGTTGAAAAAATTGAGTTTAGCCCTGCTCTGCAGCGGTGTTTTGGCGGTTAACAGCGCCTCTGCCCAGAGTTTTGGCGATGCCACCATGACTTATGACAGCTGTTTGGAAAAAGCTGACGGCAGCGATCAGAAAATGACAAGCTGCACATTGATTGAAGCTAACCGTATTTTGAAAATTGTTGAGAGCAAATATGACAGCCTCGCCAATAACCAGACTTTTAAAAACTGGAACCGCGGCGCCGGAATGTATAGCGGCAATTTCAAAGATTTGTATAATAAATGGCTGCAATATCGCGACAGATACTGCTCTTTATACGGCTATTCCCTGTCTCCGGATGCCGAAAGCGGCTCAATCAGCGAGCTTAGCGGTGCCGAATGTGTTCTGGAACTGACAAAACGCCAGAACAAAGATATGGACGTTATTATTAAAAACTCCGAACAATAATCTATCCGGCAGCTTAAAAATGTTATCCCCGTTAGTTTAGTCTTGCGGGGATTTTTTTGGGATATTCATTTCCAGATAAAAGCAGCTGCCGCGGCCGACATCTGACATAACCCCTACTCCGGCTCCCAGAATATCAGCGATTTTGCGAACAATCGTCAGTCCCAAGCCTGAGCCGTTTTTCTTGTTTCCGGGGATGTCGGAGCTTTGGTAAAATTCTTCAAAAATCAATTTGGTTTCGGCCGAGCTGATTCCGGCGCCGTTGTCGATGACCATTAATTTTAATTTATCCCCGTTTTTGCGGCAGCCGACCAGAATTTTGTCTTTGGTATATTTGAAAGCATTGCTCAAAAAGTTGCGGATTATCCGTTCCAGCAAAATCGGGTCGCTGTAAACCTGCCGGTGGCACGGAATAACTTTCAGTTTGATATGGCGTTTGGCGGCAATTTCCTTATATTCCTTCAAAATATTGCTCATCAGGCTGCCAATGTTAAACTCCAGTTTTTGAGCTTCCACACCGCCGGCTTCCAGTTTGGAAATATCAAGAAGATTATCCAGCAAATTGCGCAGGTTTTCTGCCGAAGCATGAATTTTTTGAGCCAGAGACAATTGTTCCGGCGTGAGGTTTTCTTCTAAAAGCGTGTCGATAAAAATTGCCAAAGCCTGCATGGGCTGCCGCAGGTCATGGCTGGCCTGAGCCAGAAAGTATGACTTGGCGCGGTTCAGGCGCTCGGCCGTTGCTCGTGCGGCTTCCAAAGCTTTTTGAATCTCTATCAGTTCGGTCAAATCCTGAAATGTGCCGGCAATTTTATGAATATCATCATGCTCAATCAGGCTGGCTTTGAAAAAGCAATAGGCAATTTTGCCGTCGCTGCGTTTTATTCTGATTTGCCCATCGACCGGCTGGCCGAATTTTATCAACTGGCGCAGTTTTTCTTTATAAAGCGGTAAATCTTCTTTGATTATCTGTTCTTTTATAATGTTTTTCTTTACGGAGATATTTTTGCCCTGTACGCCGAAGATATTAAACATTTCTGCCGACCAGAAAATTTTTTTGGCTTTGAGGTCAAGTTCCCAATAGCCGAGTTTGGCCGTTCGTTCGGCAAAATTGAGCCGCTGAGAGGTTTCTATCAATAAATCGGCCAGCTGGCGGCGTTCGGTAATATCCTCAATACAAAGCGCTGCTATGCCGTCGTCAGGATAGATATAAAAATTGTAATACCGCTGATTATGGCGGATTTGCAGTGCCTGCGGTGTCTCTTTGATTATGACTTCCACAAGGTTTTGTTTGATAAGCCTTGCGTTTTCCCGGCTGAACAAATCTTCAAGGTGGCTGCCGGTCAGTCCTGTTTTGGCAAACAAAAAGGTACAGCGTTTGTTGCAATAGGTTATCAGCCCGTGAATGTCGCAATTCATCAGGATATTGGTGGAAATGTTAGTCAGAAATCGTAATTTTTCCGTTTCGTTATTCATAAACCCGTCGTTAGTGAATGGTATATTTTATCAAATGCTTTCCGACCTGAGGGCTGATTTTGAAAAACCAGTTCTGGTACAAAAAGCTGCTGTCTTTGATATAATCACTAGCGTACTTGGTTGGAAGAGTGTTGGTTGATAAATTTATTTTTACCCAGTATGCCCCTTCATTTTCGTAGACTTCAACACCATAAATCAGGCCCGATTCAAGGAAGATGACAATCGTTTTATTCGGCGCAACATCTTTTAACGGGGTGTTTTCGGCGGCTTTGACTGTTGTAAAGGTCAACATGGTAAACTGGTCAAGCAAGCCGTCAATATTGGTCGGCTCTTGTCTGACATTGTAAAAAGGCGATGTCATTTCAGGGCGGAAAGCCAGCTGCTGGCCGGTTTCGGACTGGGTGATTACCGTTTCGACGTTTTTGGCATCTAACATCATTAACGGCTGCTGCAGCCAGTAAAAAAGCTTGTCGGGCAAATCAAAGTTTCCGGAAACAAGCAGCGGCTGCTTAGAATCCGCAAAACGCGCCGTATAAAAATTGTTCTGGCGGCTGCCGATGATAATATTGTCGACAATGCGGTTATCTTTATATGTCTGAATGGAAATACCGGCGTTTGGCGTATCCTTTTTTACCGGCTCGGCCAAATGCATCTCCTTGGTGTCTGTGTTTTGGATAACGGCCTGAATTTTTGCTTCGTTAACAGCCTTGAGAAAAGTGTTGATACTGATGAGGCTGGCATAATAATTATCAGCTTCTTTTACGTGCCAGAACTTGTCTTCAAGCTGCAAAGTTACCTGCATTTTGGTGGTTTTGATGATGATTTTGTTTATCAAAAGCCCCTCTTTGACCGTGTTTTCAAACAGCATATTGCCGATTTGGTTTTGGCCGATGTCGCTGTGCTGCTGGTTTGAGATGACAAACCAGGCGAAGACAACAGACAAAATGGCAATTAGCAGACTGAAAATAAGTGTTTTTTTATTCATTAATCAACCTCAATACTTTTTGTTTTTGGCGGCGGTTATAAATTTTTACGCCCAGCCAAAGGGCAAAAATCAAAATCATCGGGAAAAACAGTGTGTTGGCAAGAATGATTTTGACAACATCTTGCTCATTGGCAGTTTTGACCTGAAATTCCAAAAACTTCAGTTCGTCCTGCAATTGCTGAATGCGGCGCTGATAGTTTTCAAGATTTTGGATTTTGCTTAAAGACATTCCGACCGTATTATTGTGCAAGGAGTTTTTGAACTCGTTAAACTCGTTTTGGAGTTGGGCAATTTGGTTTTCTTTTTCCTTATAAGCCGGAGCATAAGTTTGGAAGACATTGCCATAAATTTGCTCGCCGATGCTTTTGTCGCTGTTAATCATATAGTTAGGGTATAAACCGACCAGAGATATGTTGCCGGTCATGAAATCAACGGCGCGCAGCAGAAAATCGGCATTATTGGCGCCGGGAACCTGGTCATAGACAGTTGACTTGTCCTGATATTTGGCCAAATTCCAACTGTTGTCGGTCAGAAAATCACTGTCGGCAATAACCAGAATTGACGCTTTTTCAATTGAAGCAATGATAAACGGCGGCAGTTTTGCCTCCATTTCGGTTCCGGCGACAATGCTTTCTTCATAAAGGGATTCAAACCAGCCGTTAATCCAGTAAGCCAGAGCATGGCTCTTGTTATCGGTTTGGAAGTTGTGATTGACAATTTCGCGGCTGCCGTATTTGACATAGTCGGCAGAGATTGTGCCGCCCTCGTCCGATGTGCCGAACAAGAGTTGGTAATCAGCGGTGTCTTTGGGGTGGGCAACCAATTCTCCGGGGGTGCGGAAAGCAAAGTTCAAAAAGCCGGCAGTCAAGACATTCTGATTGGCAACGGCTTTTTTCGGCAAGTCGAACCAAACGGCATAATCACCGTCCTGCTGGTTGTTGCGGCGCTCTTTGGCGCTGAGTTTTTTATCGCCGGCAACCAAATCCGGATTAAACTCAAGACCGATATTTTTCAGCAGCGGCAGCAGATTATTTTTATAAGAGGCCGTAAACGGATATTTTTTGACGGTGGCTTCGGAATAAGGATCCAGCAGCAGAATCACTTTGCCGCCACGCAAGATATATTGGTCAAGCGCATAGATAAAAGTTGTCGGCACTTGCTGGGGATTATATACCAGCAAAACTTTTACGGCAGACGGAATAACTGCGGTTTCTTTGTTTATCAGCTCAACCTGATAGTCATTTTTGAGCTGTTTTGTAAATTGCCAGTCGTTAGGATTAGCTCCGAAAGCGGCAATGGCAACGATTTTCTTGTCAAACTTGCTCAATTTGGCAAGTATGCGGGAAATGTCGTATTCAGTATAATTCTGCCGCTGAACAGAGAAATACGGAATGGTATAATTTTCGCCTTTTTCATTATTAAAAACAGCTCCGAAATAAAGATTGTCTATGCCTGAGGAATCCGGAAACGCACGGATGCCTGCTTGCTTGGCTTCTTCTTCTGCCAAAGAAAAAGGTTCAGTCTTTTTGATGTTGATACTCAGCTTGCCGTTTGACAAATCGCGGTATCTTTCCAAAAGGCGCAGCAAAAACTGGCTTTGCAGCCCAAGTTCGGGATATTCGCTGCCGAGATTATCCGACATATAAACCGTAACATTAACCGGAGACTGCAAATTTTCGACGATTTTTTGTGTTTGCGGATTAATCGCGGCGCGGTGCTGCGAGGTTAAATCAATTTTGTGGCGGCCGAGTGACAAAGCCACGGCTGTTACAATCATGACGAAAGAAACGATAACCAGAATCACCATTAAGAACAGGGAATAGTTTTTGGCGGTTTGTTTTTGAATTTTCATCTCTGCCCTCCTAGTTCTTTTTATATTCAATACTGATGACGTTCAGCCACAGGCCGAAAAGAATCAGCAGGATAAAGTAAAGTAAGTTGTCGGGGCTGATTTGTCCGGACATGATGTCATAATAGTGTTTGTCAAAGTTCAGCGCCGACTGAATGCGCGAACTGATTTGTCCGGATAAGCCGATTTTGCCGATGAGCCAGGAAAAACTACCGAAAGCAATCAGGCCGTTGAGTATCAGCGTCAGCATGTATGACGATACCGGAGACGAGTTGAAAGAAGACATCATGCAGCCAAGAGCACAAAAGGCGCCGGTGGTTAAAATGCAGGCCAGATAGCCGGACAGGATATTCAGGTTATCGACCTGAAAATAAACATTCATATAAATCCAAAAAGGAATGGTTAAAGACAGCATAATCAAGCACAAAGCCCAGGCTGCAAAAAACTTGGCCAAAACGATTGTGGTCAATGAAACCGGTTGTGTCAGCAAAAACTCGATTGTGCCGGACTTTCTTTCTTCAGCCCATAAGCGCATGGTGAAGGCCGGTGTCAAAACAACAAAGACAAAGCTCTGAAAGTAAAAGAACGAGAATAAATCGGCATTATTGATACTGAAAAAACCGCCCAGAAAAAAAGTGATGAACATTGAGAGCAGAATATAAGACACCAGAATGATATAAGCCAGGCTGGTGTTGAAAAAAGCGGCTAATTCTTTTTTGAAAATGGCAGAAAACTGTTTAGACATGGCGATTATCCGTTTTCATGAGTGATTTTGAAAAATGCGGTTTCAATGTTATTTTCAGGAAACAGCATTTTAAGTTCTTCCGGGGTGGTATCTTTGACAAGTTTGCCGTGGTTCAGGAGGATAACTCGGTTGGACAAGGCTTCGACTTCTTCCATGATATGGGTTGAGACAATGATGATGTGGTTGCGGCCATATTCACGGATAAAACTGCGGATGCTGAATTTCTGGTTAGGGTCAAGGCCCTCGGTCGGTTCGTCCAAAATGAGGATTTCCGGTTTATGAATCAGCGCGGCGGCAATCCCTACTCTGCGTTTAAAACCTTTGGACAGGCTTTCAATCTTTTGATTGATGACAGACTCTAAATCGAGATTGAGGACCGTTTCGCGCAGGTTTTCCGCAAAGGCAATGCCTTCAAGCCCGCGCAAAGAAGCGCTGAATTTGATAAATTCAAAGGTTGTCATATCATTATATAAGAATCCGCTTTCCGGAACATAGCCGATTTTTTGCAGGCATTCCAGACGATGGCCGGCAATGTTTTTTTCAAAGATATCCACTTCGCCGGAAGTGGGTTCGATATAGCCGGTAATCAGTCTCATCAGCGTTGTCTTTCCGGCGCCGTTGGGGCCTAAGAGCGAAACGACCTCGCCTTTGGAAATGCAGAAATTGACATTATCTACGGCTTTAATATCGCCATAGTCTTTACATAATTTTTTTACAACAATCATTTTACAGTTTTACTCTTCTATCCAAAGCTTTAATGCTGTCTCTTATACACATCTCCCGAGCCCACGAGACGGAGCTACATCTCGTATGCC
>URWU01000093.1 GCA_900551585.1 uncultured Alphaproteobacteria bacterium
ATCTAAAAGAATAAAAATCAGGAATCCTTTCTAGCATATATTTAGACAAAATCAACTTCTTTTCGCAAAATCTGCTTTTTAAATCGCAAAAAGTTAAAAACACCTTCACTTTTTACAACGTATCAAACAAAAAAAGCCCGTGATTACTCACGAGCTTTTCTCTTTATTTATGCGGCATTTACTTTCGGCAGCCGCATACAGCCTTTAGTCAGAAATTATCATTGAGTTGACAACTTCCGCGGCTTTTTTCAAATCCGCTTCTGTCATCTTCATTCCTCTCGGCGAGCCTCCGATACCTTCGCGGCCTCCGAACCCGTTTCCGACCTCAAGAGCATAAAGCTCATTAAGTTTCGCAAACACATTCATCAAACCGCCGGCGCCAAAAAGTTGCTCGGCAACTGCTTTGTTCGGGCAGCCGAAAGTCAGATTGTCCAATCCTTCAACCAGAGAAATGACTATCGGGTTGTCCCAACCGGCCACTTCGGTAGAAGAACCTTTGAGATTCCGTTGATACCATTCGGAAAAACCGAAAACGCGGCTCCCCTTAATGATAGTAACGTCTTCAACCCTCTCGCCTCGCTCGTTCAAGTCGGCTAAAGCAGCTTCACAACGAGCCTTTTCCGAAGCTTCAGCCGCATCAAGATACGGTTTAACGGCTACGGCGGCGGTTGTCAGTTGACGCCAGCCTTGAATAGCTGCCAATGCTCCTAGCTCGTCATCGACATTGAATCCAAATAATGCATTCCATGTGATGAGAGTGGAACCAAACGGCATTGCAACAATATCACAACCAATCGGATCGGTATCAATAATTGCAATTGTTTCGGCCAGCGGCAGCAAGTCCTGTTTCCAGACTTTCTGCTTAAACACAGGAAGAGACGCAGCATATTGACTGTTCGGGTGCGGTAGTAACCCTGCCAAAGACGCAATTGCAAAAATACAATCGGCGTCAATGTGGTTTACCACAAAGCGCGGATCTTCAGCTCTTTTTCCGAAATGGTCGCGGTAAGCGCGGATAGCCACGCTTTCAAGACCGCTTTTCTCACCATGGTGATCCATCTCAAGTGAGTCCACGATTGATTTGTCACCGAATGAACACTCTACCGGACAGTAACCTACTGTCGCCAAGTTCTGAACGTCCATTATATTTTTCTTAACGATGATTTCTAAACTTTTCATAATAAATAAAATTAAAAATAATCCGCAATCTTATAAGGCGCTGCGAAATAGCCTGTTTTAGAGAAAAAAGAAAGGGAGAAATTCCCCCTTTCTTCGACACAACTCCCAAAGGAGTGAGAACAGTTCAATTATTCCGCATTTTGCAGATAATTGAAGCCAATTTGCATAAAACGAGGCTGAGCCCCAACTTTAGAACAAATTGTTTCAACAATACTCTTCCAAGCATCAAGATTCTGTACGAAAGCAGGATTTGCTTCCGCTGAAATAGTTGCTTTACCGTCACCAGTTTCCGCAATTCCGCAAGAAACATAAGTACCGGTCACAGCCATTTGTTCAGCAGCCGCTTCCTGCCAAAGGGCACCTATTTCCAAGATTGCACCTTCAACTTCAGCCTCAAATCCCAATGTTTCGCTGCCAACACCAACCAAACCAACACTAAGCGTTGATTGTTTCAAAGCTTTACGCAATGATTCAGATGTTGCCAAAATTTCCTGTGCCTTACCGCTGAGGACAAACGCACCAACGGGTTCACCACCCTTTGGGCAGCCCCAATCAGTATGATATACACACACAGCAGGTTTAACACAAACTTCCGAACCGAGTTTTTTCAGTTCTTCAGCAACGGCTTCAGCTGCATTTTCAGGAGTGGCAGTGTTGCCCTCACCCTGATAACCGCTTACTAAACCGCAGAAAATTACATTACTCTTGTTAACACTCTCAGAAGAAAAAGTTCTTGTTTCCATAATATAAAATGTTTACAGTGGCACGACATTGTGCCTCATCCTTGTTCAATACCGCTTGCGCAGTAACGCTGTCATTAAAGACAGTAGTGGAATGTAAACGAATGGAAACTATATACCTTTTATAAATACTCGCGTATTTATTCTTCGTTAATACCTTATTTTAATGGAATGAAGAAAGATATATATAAAACAAAATTTAACATACCTGCCAAAGCCTTGTATCACTACAAAATCAAAAGCAGACGACAATAAAACCGCTCACGCAGTAAAAGTGATATTCAAATCCGGTGTCGACTCAAATCTGAATATATATGTTAAATTATTGTAAAATATGAAAATTAAGAACAAAGTTCAAAACTCTCACAACTTCCACAATAATAACTATATCTATACTAAAACAGGAATCAATATATCATAATCACCTGACCTCGTCTAGACAAATTTTTCATATTTATTTTTAGTCAACCCATTGACGAATCGCTAAATTTATGTTATTTTACTAGCGTATTCAGCGATATGCGGGCTTTATCAAACCGGCGTATCGCTTTCTTTTTAGACACAAAAGAAGTCTTATTTTCACAAACGCAAAATCTTGTTGAAACATAAAAACATCTGTTCTATAAACAAAGAAAATTAACCAAAGATAAGACTGCAAATGATACATTTAATCGAAACAACTTCCGATTTGGAAGAATTCTGCACCCACTTGGCCGCTCAGCCGTTCATTACCGTTGATTTGGAATTCCTGCGCGAAAAAACCTACTACGCCGAACTCTGCCTCATTCAGGTCGGTACAACCGAGCAGGCCGCCATCATCGATCCTCTGGCTCCCAAACTGGACATGTCTTCTTTCTTTGCGATTTTGAACAATCCGCAGATTGTCAAAGTTTTCCATTCCGGCCGTCAGGATATAGAAATCCTTTTCAAGCTCAGCCACCACATTCCGACCCCGGTTTTTGACACCCAGATTGCCGCCATGGTCTGCGGCTACGGAGAGTCCGTCAGTTATGAGAGCCTGGTAAAAAACATTCTTCATATCGAACTCGACAAATCCTGTCGCTGTTCCAACTGGGGGCTGCGCCCGCTTGACCCCAAACAGCTCAAATATGCTCTGGCCGATGTCACACATCTGGTGCATATTTACCAAAATCTTAAAAACGAACTGGCCGTTTCCGGCCGCGAAAGCTGGTTCCGGTCGGAAACAGAACTCCTCAGCAACCCGGAAACCTACCATGTTGAGCCTTATGACGCCTGGCAAAGAATCAAACACCGCTCGCATAATGCTTATATGCTGACCGTTCTCAGAGAGCTGGCAGCCTGGCGTGAACAACGCGCCCAGTCAAAAAACACGCCGCGCCAGTCAATTATCAAAGACGACTGCCTGATTAACATTGCGTCGATTTGCCCCCATACCCCCGAGGAGCTCGGCCAAATCCGCAACATCCGCAAAGATGTTGCCGCCGGCAAACTCGCCGGTGAAATTCTGGACGTTATTGCCCTTTGTGAAAAAATCAAACCCGAGAATTATGTCGTTCCGCCCAAAGAAAAAAGCCTTTCAAGCGGCGCTCAGGCTTTGTATGAACTGCTAAAACTGCTGTTGAAAATCCGCAGTCAGGAACAAGGCGTTGTTGCCAAGCTCATTGCCTCGGATAATGATTTGAAAGCCCTGGCCGCTTTTAAGGATAAGAATAATCCGGTTTTGGAAGGCTGGCGCTATGACATCTTCGGCCATGACGCCGTCGAACTGAGAAACGGCAAACTCTGCATTTGTTTTGACAAAGAGCACCGCAGCATTGCGCTGAAAAAAACAGCTCCGGAAACCGAAGCTGTTGCTAATTGAGTTGCTTAATATCTGACATTTGAAGACCATTTGTTATGCTAAAGGGTTAAATATCGCCTGCTGTTGATTTATAACGCTGGTTAAAAAGCTTGTCCAACAGCGACAAAATTTTTACAGCCTTGTCACTTTTAATCGAATAATAAATAGTCTGTGCCTCACGGCGGGTTTTAACCACCTCTTCGGCACGCAGGATTGCCAAATGCTGGGATAAAGCCGATTGGCTCAGCCCCACGATTTTTTCCATTTCGCCGACATTCAGCTCTTTTCCTAATAAGTGAAACAAAATTTCCATTCTCTTCTCATTACCAAGAGCTTTCAGTAGTCGCGCACCACTGGTAATTGCTAAATTCTTCATATATTTCCTCCATCTGTCATTACATTAATAATTTAGCATATTTTCAATTAGCGGAACAGTTGTAGTACAACCAATTGCTAGCTATACTTTGTTACATAATCATTTAGTTCTAATTTTAAATTGCCATTAGCCGCAATATATAATAATATATTTTCAAAATTAAAGGAGTAATCTGATGTTTGATAACGAAATCAAAGACTTAAGCTTCGAAGAAGCTCTTGTCCAACTGGAAAATATTGTTCGTGAATTAGAAAGCGGACGCATTAAACTTGATGACGCGGTCAAAGCTTATGAACGTGCCGTCAGCCTCAAAAAGCTCTGTGAAAGCAAGCTCAAAGCGGCTCAGCTCAAAATTGAAAAAATCGAAATTGCCCCGAACGGCGATTTAACCACCACCCCTTTAGATAATGTTGAAGAAGCCTGATGACTGATATTAAAGACCAACTCAAAACTTTCTCTCAAGATTTTAACGAATATATTGCCACTTTTTTCCCGCTGCCCTCCGGTCAGGAACAGCGCGTTGTCGAAGCCATGAAATATTCCGTCATGAACGGCGGCAAGCGTCTGCGCCCTTTCTTGGTTGTTGAAACCGCCAAACTGTTTGATGTTCCGGCTCACCCGGCTCCGGCCAATGTTGCCGTTGCCTTGGAAATGCTGCACTCTTATTCGTTGATTCACGATGACCTTCCGGCCATGGATAATGATGATTTGCGCCGGGGAAAACCTACCTGCCACAAGCAATATGACGAAGCCACCGCCATTTTGGCCGGTGACGGACTGCTCACTCAGGCTTTTGAGGTTTTGAGCCACAAAGCCGTTGCTGCCGACGCCAACATCCGCTGCGAGCTTGTCAACCTGCTGGCCAATGCCGCCGGTGCTTATAATGGTATGATTGCCGGACAAATGCTTGACCTTTATGCCGAAAAGCTGCCGCAGGATGAAAACTCCGAAGCTCTTATTCGCCGCATTGAAGAGATGAAGACCGGCCGCCTGATTCGTTTTGCCTGCGAAGCCGGAGCCATTCTCGGCCGCGCTAACATGGATGCCCGTTTGGCAATTATCGACTATGCCCGCAAAATCGGCATTGCTTTTCAAATTGCCGATGACATTCTCGATGTTGAGGGCAATCAGGAACTGGTCGGCAAAACCCTGCAAAAAGACGCAGCCCAGGGCAAAGTCACTTTTGTCAGCATTTATGGTCTGGACAAAGCCAAAACCATTGCCGCCGATTTGATTGCCGATGCCAAGAAATCAATCGCAATGTTTGGCAGCAAAGCTAAAACCCTGCAAGATTTGGCTCAATACATCATCGACCGCAAACTCTGACAAACACAGCGCGTTTGATTACATCAGTCTGCTGACGCACCGCTCGCGTTGCTCGCTCAGAATTTTGTCGCCCTAAGTATTTTTATTGTCACCCTGAGCTTGTCAAAAAATCTCAGTCTCATCATCAAAATAAGCAACAGCAAAACAACTTCGCGTATCACGTTTTACTGTTGCTTACTATACCCTTTGATGTACTTATGAAAAATAATCTGAAACGATTAAAAGAAACCTCAAAATAAAGAGGAGGTAGTCAGGCTATGTCAAGAAAGCTTATCCAACGAGAAGCCGCCTTTGTGCCAAAGGCACAAAAACTCGCACTGACCACCATATTATATGTAGTCCAGTTGCTTTGGGAGTTAAACCCCCTAGCGACGTTAACAGGCAACTGCAAAACTATCTCATGCTAACGCCGCCGTTGGATAAGGAGACTCTTGACATCTCCCGGAACCGTTTTCGTTCCGCCTTAATAATTGAGCATAATTCCTAAGGATTGAATAAATCCTTAAATTTTTACTTGTTTTACTGCTTAATAAAACAAAACCCCCACTTTAAAGGGTGAGGGAGTTCGAAAACTGCTAACAAAGTAAAAACAGCCTGATTATTCGACCGGTAAACCGGCTTATATCTCAGACTCCCTCACATGAGGGGGTTTGTTTACTTTGTTAATGAGAGTTTTCGAGGCTCATGGCGGGAACACCCCTAAACAGACAAAACTTCTCCGGACGATACCAAGTTCCATTTCATCTGAACCACGACGTTATGTTATCCTAAACTAATTTAATTTGCAAACATATTTTTAGTTGCATGTTCCTCTTTCATCTTTTTCCCCAACCCTATCCACCGTCGTCATTTTGAGCGAATGCAAAACAACGAAGTGAGTAAGCAAACAAGGAACTTGTTTGTCGCGCTCCATCCAGTC
>URWU01000094.1 GCA_900551585.1 uncultured Alphaproteobacteria bacterium
ACGAGATGTAGCTCCGTCTCGTGGGCTCGGAGATGTGTATAAGAGACAGATTTCCCGGTCCCACAACAATTCGGCAAAAGGCTGATACAGACGGTTAAACATGCGTACAAAATAGCGCAGCGGGTGCCATTTATGCGGCTGGTGATAATCTATCACCACAACCTTGCCGCCCTCGCGGACACTTTCCAAAGCAGCTTTCAAAATCTTGGCTTTTTGGATATGCGGCACTTCATGCAGCAGCATATAAAGCAGAACCACGTCATATTTGCCGTTGACCGGCTCATTGGCGTTTTGGTGAATATAGCCCATCTGCGTATAAAGGTTGCCGTATTTTGCTTTGCAGCGCGCAATCTGAATATTGCTGACATCAACAATGTCATATTGGCCGTAACGGCCGACTCTCAGCGCCACTTGCTCCATTTGCAGACCGAAAGTGCAGCCCAGCTGCAAAACTTTGTCACCCTGCGAAATTTCTTTTAAGGCCGAATTAATCAGTTTCAGATTATTGCCGAAACTGAACAGCGTTCTGAGCCAGGGCTTGTCTGCCCACAGACATAAGGTTTCGCTGTTATAAAAATCACCGTAAATTTCTTTCAGATATAACGGAAGTCTTTTCCCGGCCATCTTTCCCTCTCTTTTATGCTAAATATCTTTCAACTTCAGCCATACTCTCGGCCAGCAGCTTTCTGTCGCTTTCCGCCTCAGATTGGCTGACCTCCGTGCCGGCCAAAATCTGCTCTTCTCTTTGCGTGCAGACTTGGGCAAAAGCGCTCATGCCGAAAACCTGGCTGGACGAACGCAGGCTGTGATAAGCCAGGTGCTGGCTTTCTCTGTCGCGGCTTTCAACTTCGGCTGTTTTGGCGGTTGCATCGCTGACAAATTCTGCCCAAAGAGTCTGCATTTTCTCACGGCCGAAAATCTGTTCATATTGCTGCAGGTTGGCAAGGTCGAATTTACTCATTTTCTTTAATCAACCCCAGGCGGGTTGCCTCCATAACTGCGCCGGTACGGTTATAGACGTTCAAAATTTTCAAAATCGCCGTCACGTGCAGTTTAACGGTTCCCTCAGTCAGCCCCAGCTCATGGGCAATAATTTTGTTTGGGCAGCCTTTGGCAATCAGGTTGATAACATCAATCTGCCGCGGGGTTAAAATTTTGACATTTTCGCGAACATCTTTGTTTTCGGGGATTTGTTCAACCTGTTTTAAAACGTCAAATTCATTTTTCAGCGAATTATTGAGCAGCTCCGGCGGAATATAAGCACCGCCTGAGAGTACCAGCTTGACGGCGCTGATAATCACGGCGTTTGAAGAAGTTTTGGGAATGTATCCGGCCGCACCGATTTCAATGGTTTTTTGCACGATTTCCTTGTCAAAAACGGCTGATAAAATGATAATCGGCGTTTCCGGCAGTTTGTCATGGATTTTTTGAATGGCCTCAAGCCAGTTGGCGCCCGGCATGGCCAAATCCGTCAGGATAAGATTGTAATTATTCTCTTTTTCAATGAGGCTGAAAATATCGGTATAACTATGGGCAAAATCAAGCTCGACATCGCCCAAATCGCTCAAAATAAGTTCCAGTCCTTTAAGGAACAGTTCATGGTCGTCAGCAACTAAAATCTTCAATTTTCTTCTCCTTCAAATTTGAGCGCCGGATTATTTCCAGTCGCCGCACCAGGCCTGCCAGCAGGATAACGCTGCCTGCACGGCGGTTTCTGCCCGCAAAATCCTTTGGCCCATTGAAACGCTTTTGGCAAAGGGCAAACGCCGCAGCAGCTCAAGCTCTTCTTCGGCAAAACCGCCCTCGGGGCCGACTAAAATCGCTGCCGGAGTTCCTTTCGGAGCCGCGCCGAAAACCTCGGCAATACTGCCGCCGCAGCCGGTTTCATCCATAAAATATAAAATCCTGTTTTTGTTCCAGTCTTTCAAAACCGTTTCCAAAGGCCGGGCATCTTCCACCTGCGGAATATCCAGCCGCCGCGATTGCTCGGCAGCCTCAATTACCTGCGCTTCAAAACGTTCTTTTTTGACTCTTTCGCTGATTGTGCGCCGGGTAATCACCGGAACAAGACGGCGTATGCCGAGCTCGGTGGCACCGGCTGTGATAAAGTCGGTCTTGTCTTTTTTGACCGGGGCAAACAGCAGCCACAAATCGGGGCTTTGCTGCATATCGCGCAGTTTTTCTTTGAGGCGGATTGTGCAGCTTTTCTTTGAAACCTGTGTGATTTCACCGAGATATTCGCCGCTGTGATTGTCAAAAACTTTCACTTCTTCGCCCGGTCCGAAACGCAGGACATTCAACAGATAGTGTGTCTGGCTTTCTTCTGGAACCCAGTCGTCTCCGGTTGATAAAGGGGTGTTGGCGAATAATCTGACTTTAGCTGTTTTTTTCAATTTTTTTAATCCACGATGAGTAACATTCTTTTTCTGACCAAAACTTTATAATCATTCGGTTTGACCGAGATATTGTCTAATAACAGTTTAGCATTGCCTTTGCCGACGCCCTCAAAAATGACAATTCTTTTATCGCCCTGAACGGCGTTTGATTTGACTTTGGCAACTTTGTCATTGGTCTCGATATGCCAGATGGCATCTTTGGTCTCGGCCAGATTCAGCTGGACGGTTGACCCTTTGGTAATGGCGATTTTCCGCGGAATATTCTTTTGTTCAATCGTAATATGTCCGCTGTAGGTTTGAAAAAGTTTGGAAGCATAATGTTTGGCATAAGCCGGTCCGGCTTCGGGGTTGCTGCTTTCTGCCGGAGTGGAAACCTGCGATGCGGCAGAACCGGAAAGTTTGGCGCTCTGCTCGTCTAAACGGCGCAGCTCATTGTCAATTTCTCTTTTTTTGGCACTGACATTGCTTTTGGTATAAGTATCAACCAGTTTGCCGCCCTCAAAAACCTGAACCTGACGGTTCGGGCAGTCAATATCTTCAAGGTTTTGCAAAGACCGTCTGGTTTTTAACAGTTCCTGCCTCTTGCGTTCAATTTTTGCTCTTTCTTCGGCGGCTTTCTGCTCTCTGGCCTCTTGGCGTTTCCGGGCTTCTCTTTCGCGTCTTTCGCTCTCTTTGGTTCTGCCGGAATCAGAGGATCTGCCTTTGACGAAAATGTCATTGCTCAAAGCCGAAGAACCGCTTTGTGCAACAACCGCGCCGGCATTCCCGGCCAGCCCAGAAAAAAGCAGCGCAAATAAACCTGACAAGAATATCACACACCGAAAATTCATCCCGTTCTCCACCTTTAAAAATTCTGCATAAAGCACAAAATTGATTATACTTCTCTCTTCCCTTATTGTACTACATATAGTATAGGACATAAAGTAAACTTTTCGTTACAAATTCTAACTTTTCTGAAAGAATGAGACGCAATGATTATCACGATTGACGGGCCGGCGGCAGCCGGAAAAGGAACTCTGGCAGCCAGTATTTCCGCCAGATATAAATTTGCTTATTTTGATACCGGAATGGTCTATCGCGCTGTCGGCTTGGAAATGTTTTTAAATAATCTGGACTTGAATGATGAAGCCGCTGCGGTAAAAATTGCGCAGAATTTGACTTTTACCAAAATGATGAAATTATCCGAGCACCCCGAGTTCCGCTCGCAAATCGGCGGCCGCAATGCTTCGATTGTTTCTGCTTATCCGGGGGTTCGCACCGCATTGCTCAAAATGCAGCAGGATTTTTCCGTTTGTCCGGTTTTTGCCGACGGAACACCGGCCGAAGGCGCCGTTTATGACGGCAGGGATACGGGAACCGTTGTCTGCCCGAATGCTGACGTAAAGTTTTTTATTACCGCCTCGCCGGAAGTCAGAGCCGACCGCCGTTACAAGGAATTTGTTGCCAAAGGCATGGATATTTCCTATGATGAAGTCCTGAAAGACGTCAAAGCCCGTGACGAACGCGATGCCAACCGCGCCGCCGCTCCGATGAAACCGGCTGCCGACGCCATAATTTTTGATACGTCCGATTTAAGCATTGCCGAGGTAATTGCCCGGGCGAGTGAGGTGATAGATGAAAAAATCCGTTAAAATTATATTGCCGGTTGCCGTTTTATGCGCCGTTTTGGCCGGCGGCTATGTTTTTTATCAGGGACTGGCGCAGCAAAAAGCCGCAGAAGCCCAGACGGAACGCCAGAGCTTATCTCTGCAGGAAGCAATTTCTCTCAACAATCTCAACGCCGTTGAATTTATAATCAAAAACGGCGCCAATATTGAAGCGCCGATTAATCAGGGCGATGACGGCCGCTATTTTACCGCTCTCGGCTGGGCTTTGTTTTCCAACCGTCCGGAAATCGCGCGTTATCTGATAGAGCAGGGCGCAGACGTGACCGCTCAGATTCCGCTGGGCAGTTCGCTGTTGTATTGGGCGCTGGCTCATCAGATGAATGACGTTGCGCTGCAGCTGATTGACAAAGGGGCCG
Organism: uncultured Alphaproteobacteria bacterium; assembly: GCA_900551585.1. Classification (GTDB taxonomy): domain Bacteria; phylum Pseudomonadota; class Alphaproteobacteria; order RF32; family CAG-239; genus CAJLXD01. Next base: position 4,420 of record URWU01000094.1, read on the forward strand.
AATTATCGGCTGCCGACGGTTATAATCCGGCTCAGCACGCAGACATTATCGGATTGACCCAAGTGGTTGAAAAACTGAAAGAAAAAGGACTTACGCCGGATTCTCCCGGCAGTGAGGATTTAGACTAGGGATACCTCGCAAAAAACTGCTTGAAAAATAATAATTTAAGTGTATAAAAGAAAAGACTTAAAGCCTTAGGGTGCGCTAAGGCTTTTGTAATATCTTAAACCCCGCACAAGACCGCTCCTTATCTTATCGGAGTTGGCAATTTTGAAATTTATGAATTTAATGACAAATACAGAAATTAAAATCCCTGAAATGACCGAGAGCTTTGAAGCTCTGTTGAACGAACAGTTTGGTGACAACGGTATCACCGGTTCGGTTGTTAAGGGTACCATCATCAGATTAACTCCCGACTTTGCAATCGTTGATGTCGGATTGAAATCTGAAGGCCGCATTCCTCTGCGTGAGTTCGGTCAAAATGCTGAATTGAAAATCGGCGACCAGGTTGAAGTTTACGTTGACCGCTATGAAGACAAAGACGGCAACATCGTTCTGTCTCGTGAAAAAGCTCGTCGTGAAGAAGCTTGGCACGATTTGGAAAAATGCCTCAACTCCGGTGAAAGAGTTAACGGCGTTATCTTCGGCCGCGTTAAAGGCGGTTTCACTGTTGACCTCAACGGTGCGATTGCTTTCTTGCCCGGTTCTCAGATTGATATTCGTCCGATTAGAGACATCACTCCGCTGATGGGTATCTCTCAGCCTTTCCAAATTTTGAAAATGGATAAAGTACGCGGCAACATCGTTGTTTCTCGCCGTGTTGTTCTGGAAGAAACCCGTGCTGAAGCTCGCGCTGAATTGATTGATACCTTGAAAGAAGGTTCAATTCTCGACGGTGTTGTCAAAAACATCACCGATTACGGTGCATTCATTGACTTGGGCGGTGTTGACGGCTTGCTGCACGTTACCGACATTTCTTGGAAACGCATCAACCACCCGGCAGAAGTTCTGTCTGTTGGTCAGACTGTTAAAGTACAGGTTATCAAGTTCAACGAAGACAACCAGCGTATTTCTCTCGGTATGAAACAACTCGAGGCTGATCCTTGGGCTGCTGTTGCCGACAAATACAATGTTGGCGAAGTTTACACCGGTAAAGTTACCAACATCACCGATTATGGTGCATTTGTTGAATTGGAAGACGGTATTGAAGGTTTGGTTCACGTATCTGAAATGAGCTGGACCCGCAAAAACGTACACCCGGGTAAAATCGTTTCTACTTCTCAGGAAGTTGAAGTTAAGGTTTTGGAAGTTGATGCTGACAAACGCCGTATTTCTCTGGGTATCAAACAGTGCACAGCTAATCCTTGGGCTGCTTATGTTGAAGAGCATCCGGTCGGTTCCGTTATCGAAGGCAAAATCAAAAATATTACCGAATTCGGTTTGTTTGTCGGTTTGTCTGATGAAATCGACGGTATGATTCACCTGAGCGACATCTCTTGGGACAAAGCCGGTGAAGAAGCTGTTAAAGACTACACCAAAGGCCAGGACATTCAGGCTAAAATCATTGATGTTGATGTTGAAAAAGAGCGCATCAGCCTCGGTATCAAACAATTAACCGAAAACACTCTGGCTTCCGCTTTGGACGGCCTGAAAAAAGGTGATGTTGTTAAAGCTACCGTTGTCAGCGCTGACGACAAAGGTGTAAACGTTGAAGTAAACGGCGTTAACGCAAATATCAAAAAAGCCGACTTGTCTCGCGAAAAGAGCGGTCAGAACCTGTCTCTTATACACATCTGACGC
>URWU01000095.1 GCA_900551585.1 uncultured Alphaproteobacteria bacterium
TCTACACTCGACTAGTCGTCGGCAGCGTCAGATGTGTATAAGAGACAGTGTCTATCGTTATGAATACATTTTGAGCATCCGCATCCCATGAGTTAGATATAGCCTCCCCCAAAACTGTTGCAAAATTTCGATATAAGTTTCGCCCTAAATGATTAAGAACACTCAACGATATATTAAAAGAGAACTCTCTACTCTTGCTCATAGCCATAGTCCTTTAGGTGCTGTTTAATGGATAAGCCTATTATTTTTCCTAAATCTACAGGTACAGCATTTCCTATATGACGGCTAATTGTTCCTATAGACATATTTTCAACATTTTGAAAAAACTTATAATCTTCTGGAAAAGTTTGCAATAAAGCTCCTTCTCTTAAAGACAGAGCCCTATCTTGTTCGGGATGTCCAAATCTTCCAGTACCTAATGAATAAAACTGTGTTGTCATTGTTGGAGATGGCTCATCCCATTTCATACGACCATATACACTGCTATATGATCTTCCACTTTCTTTTTGATGACATTTTAATATTAAAGATTTATCCCAATCTTTCCAAGTTCCTCCTGGCTTTGATTGTCTAATTCTTTTTAAATTTATATCTGTCAATCCAGCGCATCTATGAAGTGGATCTTTTTGATCAGATTTTCCATTTTCTAGCCGCGGAAGACCTCCTATGACATCCCTAACAGTTCTTTTTTCACCTAAACAATCCGGTGGTAAAAGATGTATATCTCCAAATTTAGAAGCTAATAAAACTAAACGTCTTCTTTTTTGAGGAAGTCCGTACTTGCTGCAATCTACAATATTATAGTTTACTTGATATCCTAGCTCATCTAAACAAGATTTAAATTCATTAAAGATATCAAACTTTATTAATTCTGGAACATTTTCCATAGATACTATATCGGGCTGAATATTTTTAATATGCTCGGCAAAAGATTTTAATAATGTCCATTTTTTATCATATATACGATTTTTATATTTATTTGTTTGCTTGGAAAATGTTTGACATGGAGCACACCCAACCAAAATTTTAATTTCTGCATCCTTAAAAAGGTTATCAATTTTTTCAGAAGGAAATTCTGAAACATCTGCACAAATGAATTTTGTATTATTGTTTTCTGTATATGCAAATTCACATGTAGAATCGTTATCAAGACCAGCCACAACATTCAGTCCTGACTTTTTCAAACCACAAGTCAGACCGCCAACACCACAAAATAGGTCAACTACTGCCGATTGCATAACAACTCCTTTGTAATCCTTTATAATAAATAAAAAAATAAAACTCCAGCATAAAATCAATTTTATAATTCAATATGCTTAATATTAATTAAATATTGTTGTTTTTTATCAAAACATTGTGTATTTTTTAATTTTTCAGGTTTAAAATGCCAATAAAGGCAAAAGTGTATAGCAAACTGTAAAGCATACGGTCGAAGCAATTTATAAAAATTGTGTAAAATCAATGATCTTAAGGGATTTAAAAAGCAAATGGTGTGTTTCCGGCCTAGCGCACCATAACAAAAAAACACCCCTTTGAGGGTATTTTTTGCTTTTGTAACCAAGCTTCCCGCCCAGTCCGATTTTGCTGATTTTGAAATTAGCATTTTTACCAGCTTATCGGACTTTTTGATGATTTTTTAAAAACTCGATAAAATCATTCGCTTGTTGCGGAGTTACATTTTTATTTTCATACTTTTCTGTTGGAAAATATGACTCATTTTCTCCAGTTGGTAATGGCCGATAATTTCCTAAATAAGGGGCATTACCGCTTAAATAATCATAAACGGTCATCCCTTTTGAATCTTTAAGAGTTATGTCCGCTCCTTTTTCTACCAGATATTTTGCTATATCCAGATGTCCTTCTTGCACGGCATACATCAGGGCTGTACGTTCTCCGTTTGCAATGCAAATATTATCAAAACAATAATTATCTTCTAAATTTCCTTTCTTGGTTTGAGCATTAATATCCGCTCCGGCTTCGAGCAAAATTTTAACACTTTCCATAAATCCATATTGAGCGGCGTACATTAAAGCGGTTTTTCCAAAAGCATTTCCTGCATCAATATCCGTATTTAAGTTAATACAATTTAATTTTTCTTCATTATACGGACAAGTTTCAATCAATATTTTCAAAACATCAGGGCGATGGACACTAATCATTAAAATTTCATCTGACAGGTGTGGAGTATCAGGTTCCTCAAACTCTTCCCCTTTTAATTTTTTATTTTCAACCCATGTTTTAATTTTCTGAACAGGAACACCGGAAAGAATTTTATAACGTAACGTTTCTTTATTTACCGGAAAACTTCTTGCGGCCCATGGCGTCATCACATAACGGGCATATTGCTGAGCCTTGTTTTTATCAACCTTAAAAGTTTTTATGTAATGTTGTGTTAATTTATCTACAGCCTTATTAAACCCTATCCCGTGGTTAATAACCTCTGAAAAATATTTGTAATTGGGATATGATTCCATAGCCCAAGCTTCAAGAGGCAAAGCTTGCAGATATTCTTTTTCAGGATAATATATTCGTTCAGAATTCCAATCCGGATCATAATGGTTTAAGATATTTTCATAAACATTTTGTGCCATATAAACATAACGGATAGAGCCAGAATTATGTAGTTCTAATTTGTCCTGAATATATTTTCGATATTCTTCAACATCATCCGGAAAATTGTATTGCGGATATTGATTACAATTGGATATTTCTAATGCTTCCGCACCGTGACCACCACCAGCGCCATCCATGATTGCCGTTAAGTGAAGTTTTTGAGCTGTCGGGCAAGGAACAATTATTTTCCATGGAACATAACGCATATCTCCGCTCGTTTTATCCCAAATACTGAAAAATTTAGAAAAATTATATGCTCCGACTTCAATTAGACAACTTAGATTTTTGTAACACTTAAGATAATCATCTTTTATTAATTCTTGGTATTGGCTTTGATATGTTCTATAAAAAGGAGAATCAGGTACAACTTTTTGGTATTGTGTTATCACGTCTGTATGTAAACGATGAGCAATTTGTTTAAATTCTGAAGTGTTTACTTTTTGAGGCTGATAAATGCTCAACAGTATCAGGTATTCGATAGCTGCGGAGTGGTTCTTATCCTCCAATTTTTTTAACTCTCTTATAGCCTGCCGAGGATTATTTTTTATGGATTTTATAATATCTTCATACTGTTTACCTGCATTTTGTGCTGTTTCTTCAGCTTTAAGAGAAGTAAGAACAAAAGGAAACAAAGAACAGAGTAAAAAAACCAAAATTTTTTTTATATCAAACAACCGCATAATTTATACCTTAAGTTTTAGTACTAATTTTAGCCTAAGCTCTAAGTATTAAAATTTTATTATGAAGCCATCTATCTGTCCCTATTTACTTTCGGCCCGGTTTCTGTATAATATTTTCATATTAACGGAGGGGAAAATGAAACTTTACCATTACATCACAAAAGGCAATACAGCTTTGGAAGACGGGATTTTATCCTTTGCCCGAAATCCGCAGGCCGACCTCTCTTACTATTACAAGCGTTCCGGACAGACAACGCATGAAGGCATCGTGCAATGGATGGAAAATTGTTTTGAAGGCCGCAGCCGCGGTATCAGAGGTTTTTCCGAACCGATTAAATGGACCGAAAAGAGTTTGTCTTTGAAAAAATTTATCGAGAATGCCGATTTGTTTGCAATTAATCTGGACGCTTTACAAAAAGACGGATTGTTTGAGGCCGTTTATGTCAGCCCATCAGTCATGGACATGCCGGAATTGCAAGAATGGGGTTGTGATGAAGTTTTGAAAAAGTTAGCAGGCATTGAAGCCATTGACCATTCGCCGGTGGACTGGACTGTCTGCTATGATGAACTGGGGCGCCGTTTTGCCTTTGTGCCCTATTATCTCATCATTGTCAAAGGCGGGATTATTCCTCCGGCATATTTCAGTAAAATCTGAGCTTGTTCTCAGCCGGCAAGTTTTTTCCGATAGCTTTTAACGAGTTCAAATTTATTATTTGAGCTGTCATAAACCGACATATGATTGACGATTTTCTGATAGGAATGCACATATTTTTCAACCAGTTTGGCCCGTTCTTCAATTAACTCGCGCGGCGTGTGGCGGTTGGTTATTTTTTCACGTTCTTCGGCACGTTTGCAGGCTTTTTCAATATCGCAGAGAATGAAGCATTCTTCGGTGTCATAACCGAGTTTGGGCAGATTTTCCATCATCTGCAGATGAGCCTCATTGACACCGCTGTGTTCTAAAATGATGTTAAGCTTTTTATCAACTGCCTGGCGCAAAAGCTCATAGCCGATGACACGGGCGATTATTTCCCATTTGTGAAAGCTTTCTTTGCGCCCCAGTTTATAGACATCTGCCTGATAATCGGGAATCATTTCCATGATTTTATCAAAACTGATAAACAGGCTGTTTTCTCTGCGGCAGGAGCTGCAAAAGGTTGATTTTCCGGCTCCGGGAATGCCGCCGACCTGCAATAAATAAGGCGTACGGCTCGTTGACGCTTCCGTCAGCAGAGCTGCGATAATCTTATCATAAACAGCAGATTTGATTTCAGTATATTCAAAGGGAATGAGCGTTGAAACCGCCGGCATTAAATTTGTTAACTGCATTTTATCCGTTATTTTTTGTTAAAGCCAATATCAGCCTTATAACATAAATTCAGGCAACAAAACAATCAAATTTTGTAAAGGATAATTACAACGCCGGTTTTCTTACATATTATCAAGCAAATCTTTGTAATAATTCAGAACAGCCCTTACTTTTGGGATATTCTTGGAATTGCTGTGCGTGACCAGATAAAAAACAATGTTGCTCTCGCATTTGATGTTATCAAGGCAGACCATACCTTCGTCTTTATAGCGAAGGGGCATGATACCAATGCCAATTCCGTGGCGCAAAACTTCATACATCGAAAAACTGGAGTTGGTTGAATAGCATTTATGCTTGGCCTTTTTCAAAAAGTCTCCCCAGCCTTTGATAAACTTGTCGCTTTCCAATTTGTGAATAATGCGGTGATTATTCTGCATATCTTCCAAATCTACCGGATAACCATATCGTGACAGATATTGCGGCGATGCAAAATAGCCTAATTCTATTTTCTTGGAGTGGATAACAACCAAGTCAGGAGAGCTTGGCGCCTCAAAAGTCAGTGCAACATCAACATTGGAAATTCGGGAATCGCTGATTTCGGAATCTAATACAACGGAACTGATGATGCTGATGTTGGGATATTTGAGATAAAAGTCATTAATATCGCGGGGCATAAGATTGGAGCTTATCATCAAAGACATACCGACACGGACTTCACCGGAAATATCTTTTCTGTCGGCTATGCCGCTTTTAATATTATCGAGAATGGCTTCCAGCGCTATGGCTTTTTCAACCAACTCGGCTCCGCGGCTGGTCAAATAAGAGCCTCGGCCGTTACTGGCCAAAACTTTATAACCGACTTCATTTTCCAGATAATCTATATATTTATTCAAGGTATCGACAGAGATTCCGAATTCCATAGCCGCTTGCCGTTTACCCTGGCATTTATCAATAGTTTTAAGAGAGCACACCGCCTCGATTAAATCTAAGTCTTTTCTATTCAAAACCGCCTCCTAAAATTATACTGCCTATTAGTATTTTCTAAGATACAAAACTTCTAATTGCAAGAACTTTCTGATTCCCGCAATAAAATAATCGTTCAAAATGTAAAACCAAGGTTTTATAAAAAATATTTTTTTCAAAATGCGAATAAGATTGCAGAATAAATCAAACTGGGATAGTCTGCAGCTAACTTAAACAATTTTTTATAAAAGGTATTCTTAAATGACTAAAATTACTTGGAAACCCGGAACCATGCTGGCTCCTGTTCCTCCGGCACTCATTTCCTGCGGAACGGTTGAAAAACCGAATGTGATGACCGCAGCCTGGACCGGTATTATTGCCTCAGAGCCGGCAATGACTTATGTTTCTATCCGCCCGTCTCGCTATTCACACGAACTGATTAAAGAAAGCGGCGAATTTGTTATCAACCTGACCAATCTGCCTTTGGTTAAAGCAGCTGATTATTGCGGCGTGAAATCAGGACGTGATATTGATAAATTTGCTGAAATGAACCTCACCGCCGAAGCCTGCTCGCAGGTTAAAGCCCCGCAAATTGCGGAATCTCCGGTTTCTTTGGAATGCAAAGTCAAAGAAGTGACCCGTTACGGCAC
>URWU01000096.1 GCA_900551585.1 uncultured Alphaproteobacteria bacterium
ACGAGATGTAGCTCCGTCTCGTGGGCTCGGAGATGTGTATAAGAGACAGGATTGTGGCTATGTCCAAAACTACTTATAATAACGAAGAAGATGATGAGTAAATAATCAACAAAAACATCATTCCCAATAAAAAAGCTGGCTTTTTGCCGGCTTTTTTTTTATTGTATGCCTAAGTAAGATTTAGAGAATAGGAATTTGAATATGAAATATCTTTTTACCAGTGAATCTGTTTCCGAAGGGCACCCCGACAAAGTCTGCGACCAGATTTCCGATACCGTTTTAGATACTTATCTGCAACACGACAAATATGCCCGTGTTGCTCTGGAAACCATGGCCACAACCAACCGCGTCATCATTGCCGGCGAAACCCGCAGCAATGTCGAAATCCCCGAAACAGTCATTGAAGACGCGATTCGCAGCTGTATCAAAAACATCGGTTATGATCAGGCCGGCTTCAGCTGGAAAAATGTACAAATTACCAATCTTGTTCACGGTCAATCAGCCGACATTGCCTTAGGCGTTGACATCAACGGCGCCGGCGATCAGGGAATCATGTTCGGCTATGCCAAAAAAGAACAGGGTTTTGAGACCGAATATATGCCTTTGGCCATGCACCTGTCCAACCGCATTCTGGAAAATCTGGCCATTGCCCGCCACAGCAAAGAAATTTCAGGCCTGGAGCCCGATGCCAAAAGTCAGGTAACTCTGGAATACGACCGCGGAATTGCCACCGGCGTCAAAAAAATTGTTGTTTCAACCCAACACTCTGCTGATTTGTCTCAGGCCGATATTCGTGACATTGTCACCAAATATATCGCCAAAAGCCTTCCGGACGGCTGGATGCCCAAAACCGAAGATATTTTAATCAACCCGACCGGCCGTTTTGTTATCGGCGGCCCCGACGGCGACACCGGTCTGACCGGACGCAAAATCATTGTCGACAACTATGGCGGCTATGCCCCGCACGGCGGCGGCGCCTTCTCCGGCAAGGACCCGACCAAAGTCGACCGTTCCGCGGCCTATATGCTGCGTTATCTCGCCAAAAATATTGTTGCTGCCGGTTTATGCGACGAATGCACATTACAGCTCTCTTATGCCATCGGCATTGCCGAACCTTTGTCTCTGTTCATGGATTGTAAAGGCACAAACAAAGTTGATGAAAACTGTATTTTGCAAAAAATTAAAGAGCTCGTTGATTTAACCCCGCGCGGTATTATCAATCATTTAAACCTGCGCCAGCCGATTTATGCACGCACCGCAGCTTATGGGCATTTCGGTCGCAAGCCTCAGGCTGACGGCGGCTTCTCTTGGGAAAAACTGGATTTGGTTGAGGAATTCAAAACATGCTTATAAGCAAAAAAACGGCCTATCAGGAAAACGGTATCAATATTGAGGTTGAACCCCAATCGTCGGATTTCACCCCTTATGACGGTTTTAACCGTCCCAAGTTTTACGGACGCCGCAAAGGGCGTATCATCCGCAAAGCCAAAACAACACTGTTGGACGCTTTCCTGCCGCAAATCAAAATCACGCCTGAAACAGTTTTTGACAAGCAGACTTTGTTCGGTGTTCCGGTTAAAGAAACTGCACTCGAAATCGGTTTCGGCGATGGACAGCATTTGGCCGGACAGGCAAAAAACAACCCGCAAAACGGCTATATCGGCGCCGAAGTTTTTCAAAACGGCGTTGCCAATCTGCTGACCTTAATCACCGGCATCAAAGAAGGCACTAACCTGCCGGAAAAAATTAATCTCGAAAAAGACCGCGTTGATAATATCCGTGTTTTTGATGACGATATCCGTCTGCTGTTCAAACAGATTCCCGATGGCTTCTTGGATAAGGTTTTTGTTCTTTTTCCGGATCCCTGGCCCAAAAAACGCCATGCCCACCGCCGCTTTATCAATCCCGATAATCTTGCCGAAATTGCCCGTATTCTGCGCCCCGGCGGAATTCTGCGTATTGCAACCGACCACAAAATTTACAAAGGCTGGGCACTCCGCCAATTGGCTGCCAATCCGAACTTTGTCTGGACGGCCCAATGCGGCAATGACTGGAAAAAAGAACCGGCTGACTGGGTCAAAACCAAATATCAGCAAAAGGCCATCCGAGAAGGACGCCGCCCGGTCTTTCTTGACTTCGCCAGACTTTAAAAACGCCAAAGGCTGCTTAAACTCAATTAAGCAGCCTTTCTTTTTCGTCGTTTCACTTAACGTTTCTTTCCTTCAGTTCATCCTGAAGTTTTTCTTTAATTGCCCACCACCGGTCTCGCATAATTTTATAATTACGCTCATTACAGGAAATATCCGGATCGCAATATTCCTTTTCCAATTTCTCAAGATGAAAATCAATTAATTTTAACAACTGCTCAACCTCCTCAATTTTCATATTCTTGGTCAGCAATCTCAAACCGGAGACGGTCAAACCCAATTCGGAGACATACATCTGCAAACTGGCATTTTTAACCTTAACTCCGTCAACTCTCCGCTCACAGCGGTAATACATAAGTGCCACAATTGCCACACAGGCAAAAAGTATAACAGCACAAACCAGATAACAATTTTGAACTTCCATAAATTTATGTTTTAGATTTATAAATAGTCACAAGAATTGTCCGCAGATGATTCAGATAAGTAAAACGTAAAAACATCTAATACCAGCGAACAATAATCATTAATTGCCGCTTTTATATCACATTTTTTAGACAAAAACAATCTATTTTTACTGGGTAATAATCCGCGGCTGCAAATTCGGTTCCGTCACCGTTGACACATCCTTTATCGGATAAGCCTGAACATCTATAATATCATTGCCTGACTGATAAAGTTCATTTTCAATTTTATCACTTGGCTGCGGCAACGGTTCTTCCCAAGGCTTTAAGACGCCTTGCTCACTGCTCTGTTCAATCGGCTTAATCCCCGGCTGCGCTGTTTGTGCCGCTGCCGGAACTGTTGTCTCCAAAGCCGGAGCAGGAGTTTGCGGCCCATCAGATTCTATTACCAGCGGATTTCCCAACGGATTGCCGCCATCAGGATTTTGTTTGACAATTGCTTCATCTTGGCCGCCGTCCGGTTTGCGCGCCGAACCGAAAACCACCGTATCGGAAGAACTGTCTGCCGGCGCCTCTTCTTCAATTGTCATCTGGTTCTCTGCCGCCTGCGCATTGCTGTTCACGGCACAGGCCATCCAAGTCAGCAACAGCACATTCCGTAACACTTCTCCCATAATCCACCTCATTCAAAGTTGATATTCTCTCTCCAGATAATCGTTTTTGGCGGTATTACAAGCCGTTAACCATTAAAAAACTTTTTAAGTTTAAGCTTAAAACCAATTACAGTTAATAATTTGTCCGCCAATTAGACAAAATGCATTGATTTTTTCGAAAAATAGTGTATTATAGGAAAATCAATATAATAAACAACATAAACAAATCTGGAGAAATTCAAAATGGCTAAAACCAATTCGACCCCTAAAGGCACTGCAGCCAACCGCACCGGCGCCAACCAAAAGAAGCAAAAAATCATTGAACAGAAGAAAAAAGAAACCCGCACCTTGCAGCAGCGCCAAAACCGCCATGCTTTGAATAAACCTGCTCAAAAGAACGTCAAAGTTCCGACAGTTCAAAAAGTTGAACTGTCTCAGGAAGACATTATCAATAACATTTTTGAAGGAATGGCCGTCAGCATTGCTTACGCTAAAAATGACGCTGAAAAACAAAAAGCTGTTGACACCTTTGTATCTGCTTTCAGTAAAATTCCTGAGGAACAAAAAGAAGCCATCAAAGCGATGATTATCGAACGCTTAAAAGAAGATGACTTTATCTACGGCAGCGAATTCATTGATTTGAAAGCCGTGCGCCAATATCAGGACGACTTGTTCAAAACACCGCAAATCAGTCTAGAAGACCGTGTCAACAATGAGTTTGAAGAAATGGCCGTTTCTGTTCACTATGGCAAAAACGAAGGCGAAAAACTCAAAGCCGTTCGTTCCTTCAATACGTTCATTAACAATAATGTTAAACCGGAAGAACTGGATAAAATTAAAGAAATCATTGCCGACCGTCTGAAAGAAGACGACTTCATTTATGGCAGTGAGTTTATTGACCTGACCGCTCTGCGTCAGTATCAGGACAAGTTTTTTGAAAAACGCAAAGTAGCCAAAGAGTTTGAACCGCATACATCAACTCTGGAAAACAAACAGCAGAAAAAACAACAAGTCATTGCCGGTGTTCTTCCCCCTGAACCGCAAGTCATCCATTATAATCCGGAAGAAGATAAAAATAAAAAACCGTTAAAACGTCCGAACCCTGACCGCAAGCATGAACAAGACTTGTATCAGGCTTTGGTTGACGGCATTAATAACGAAGAAATCAAAAACATCAAAGGCTACTCCAAAGATGATTTGAAAAAGATTCTCGACTATCATGAAAAACTGCTCTACAGCAACGACGGCAACGGAACAGCTTTTGAAAGCTTGTATGAAAACAGTATTTCCGATTTGAAAAAATTTGCCAACGGCGATATGACGGTTGATAACGACAGTTATGAAACCATGCTGCAGTTTATCAAAACCTTCGGCACCAACTCCAAAGGCGAACTGACACCGGAAGGCAAAGCGGCTTATGACAAATTAATGGGCCTGATGGCTGAAGCTCAAAAAGAAAAAATTCGCAAGAATAAAGAGCAATACCAGCAGCATGCCGGCGTTGTCAATGATGTTAAAGACCACGCCAACAACACCATCGGCGCCATTCTGGGCGGTTTGGCCGAGAATGCCAAAAAACGTGAAAAAAACCAGCCGGAAGATGATTTTGTCATCGGTGTAGAAGACAACACCCCCGCAAATACCAATACCCAAACCAATGATCAGAATAACGGCGGTAATGGCGGTGGAATCCTCCCCGGCAACGGCGGTAACACGCCTCCGGCTCCGAACGGTAACGGCGGCAATGGCGGCAATGGCGGCAGCGGCGGTAACACACCACCGGCCGGACACCAAGGCGGGGATAAGCCCGACAACAATAACGTTACCGTATATCCGCCGGTTAATCTCCCTGACTCGGCAGTCCAAAAAGATAAAGAGAAGAAAAAAGGCCTCTGGGGCCGTATCAAAGACTGGGGTAAACGCAACTGGAAAAAAGTTGTTGCGGCAGCCGCAATCATCGGTGGCTTACTCTTGCTCAAAAACTGCAACGGCGACGGCAAACCGGTTGTCAACGGCGGCGGCAACAATGACGGTAATGGCAATAAGCCCGATACCACAATTGTTACCAAACCCGACACCATTGCTTTGGAATAAAGCGATTTAGGCAATGGTTTTTATCTGGAACGTTCTGCCGGATTTAAAGGCGAGCAGGAAAAACTCAACTTCAAAGATGCCGAAAAGGCCAACAAAGTTGACCTGTTGACCATCAAAAAACTGGTTGCTCATCAAGATTTGGATATGAACAAATTTGTCCGTCATGACGCTGAGAACAAAGAACCGGTAACAGTCTCGGAAATTGCCTACAAAATGCGCATTGTTACCCAAAACTTCCCTAAATCGAAGATGGCACAAAGCGTAGAAAATATGTTTGCCGGTAAAATCAGCGACCGCGACCGCAATAATATCTACGCCGCTTTCAACCACATTGACGATTTCGGCAATCTGATTAACGGTAAAGGCCAGATTATTGAAGGCATCCCGGGCAAAAAAGAAATCGACTCTGACCGCATGGGTCCGGGAAGCAAGGAATACGGAACGGAAGGAGCTTCTGTTAACTTTGTACAGGTTCTCAAAAACCACCGCGATTCCCATAATAAATAAATCAGATTAATCTCCAGACAACTCAGCCGGCTGCTTTTGAAAGCAACCGGCTGTTTTTTAACGATATCGCAATCTTTTTGCTCTAAACTGTCAATTATGACCATAATATGATATCGTCTAGAAAATAGACAAAATGTATTGATTTTTTCTAAAAATAATGTATTATGTAAGTAATAAGCCGAATTTAGAAAAACAGGAGAATCACCATGGCTGACAAGAATGAATTAGAATTAGACCAAGAAGCTTTAGACAAATTAATGCAGGGTGTTTCCCCCGGCATTCAGCCTTGGGTCGAAGAAGAGGAAGAACTTTCCGCCAAAATGCCGGAAAAAGAAAAAACCGACGGCAAGCTCAATGAAGCCCCGACACCTGTTTTGCTTCTGTCTCTTATACACTTCTCCG
>URWU01000097.1 GCA_900551585.1 uncultured Alphaproteobacteria bacterium
GACATAAGTGCCGTCAGCTTTGTTGTTGAGATATTTGCCGGTAAAAGGGCGCTCGGTGCCTTTTTCGCGCAAGACGCGATATTGTTCGGGAGAAAGTTTTTCTTTCCACTCCGTTTCAGACTGAGGCATCTGTTCTTCTTCCTCTTCTTCTTCAGAAACAGTGTTATTGCAGGTGGCACAAGACGTTCTGCCGCGGCGTTGCAAATATTTCTGATGATAGGCTTCTGCCGGATAAAATCTGCCGGCTTTCACCACTTCGGTCACAATAGGCGCCGGATAACGGCCGGAAGCGTTCATTTCTTTAATCATTTCTTCGGCTTCTTTTTTCTGCTCGTCATCAATATAGAAAACAGCCGAGCGGTATTGCTCGCCGATATCCAGTCCCTGACGGTTTTTGGTTGTCGGATTATGGGCGTTGAAAAAAGTATGCAGCAGCTCTTTGTATGAGACCTTTTCCGGATCATAGCTGATGTCAATGGCTTCGGCATGTCCGGTTTTGCCGGTGCAGACTTCCTCATAAGTCGGTTTATGAACTTCGCCTCCGGTGTAGCCGACCTCGGTCGAAATCACGCCGGGAACGGAATCAAACGTGGCCTGCACGCCCCAAAAACAACCGGCGGCAAAAATAGCATGGGCAATACTCATATCTTTTTCCTTTATTTGTTATAAACTTTATTTCAACGCAGCTGGCTGTCTTTACTGCCGCGGCGGTTATAGAGCTGGGTGGCTTTTTGCTCTTTGTCGGCCTCTTCCTGACAGGCGATGCATAATCTGACGCCGGGGATAGCTTGGCGCCGTGCTTCCGGAATTTCTTCCCCGCATTCTTCGCAGATGAGCAGACTTTCGCCGTCGGGCACATTGCGTCTTGCCCGTTTGACTTCATCATTGATTGAATCCTGAATCTGCTCCAGAACCGCATCATCATCTGTCCAGCCGATTGCCATTTTTATCCTCTTTTTTATCCTTATAATATATAAATATTATTTTGGCGGCAAGTTTCAATCTTTTAAATTTTTATCCTCTTGCTTGTATTTGCAATAGCAATGCGTATTTCTTTTTTAAAGACTACCGTTTAAACTTTTGGAAAGATAAAACCATGAAAAAAAGTTTGTTGTTATTTTCAACGCTTGTCGGCTTATCTCTTGCCACAAGTGCTCGGGCAATTACCGTTACCGGAACTGTTCAGGCTGTGATAAAAGGTGCCATAACGGCAACCGAAACCCAGCAGATGAACTTCGGTACAATCAGTTCGGCTGCTACAGCCGGGGTTGTAACCATGACTGCAGCAGGTGTCCGCAGCAGTTCCTCTTTGTCATTTTACAATAACTCCCAAGCCGGCATTTTTAATGTCACGGCTGATCCGTCAACCGCGCTGACCATTTCTTTTGCCAATGGCACTTTGAGCAGCGGTTCTAATAATATGACTTTGAGCAATTTTACCCACTCGACCAGCACCGGAACAGATACGACAGATTCTTCGGGCAAATTAACTTTGAATGTCGGAGCTGATTTAAATGTCGGTGCCAGTCAGCCCAGCGGCTCTTACAGCGGAACTTATAATGTCACTTTGAGTTATTAATGCAGAAAACTTTATGGACGATATTGGTTTTAACAAGCCTTTTGGCAAAAGTGCCAGCGGTTGAAGCCTCCACGCTGACGGCGACGCAGAACCTTTCTTTCGGAACCTTGATTCCGCTAACAACTTCGGGAAGCGTGTCGGTTTCAATGACCGGCGCGCTGACGACCGGCGGCAGTGTTTCGGTGGCACCTTCGGGAACGTCCTATTATCAGGGCTTGATGAACTTCCGGGCCACCGGCCTCAGTGCCGTTTTAGAAATCGTAACCGTAACTGTGGTCGACAGCAGCGTCACGCTGACCAACAGCACCCCAGGCGGCGGAACGGTTACCGTCAATAATTTTGTCACCAATAACAGTCTTTCAGTTAATTTATTAAATCCCAATATCAATAATATCCCCCTCGGCGGCACGATGAATTTTACTTCAGCTTCCAAAGGCGGCACTTATACCGGCACGGTCAATGTCCGCACCAATGGCTTGTTGAGCGGAACAACCAATGCGGCTGTACCGATAACCCTCACTTTGTGGAACAGCCTGACCATCAGCCAGGTCAGAGGGCTCAATTTCGGAGCGTTTGAACGCTTGGCCGGCAATTCTGTCGTGAGGCTCAATCCTGCTACCTCGCAGAGAACGGTGGTCTCCGGTGCTTCGGGGGTCAATCTGGTTTCCTCTCCTACGCCGACATCCGGCCAGTTCAGCCTTTCGGGACAGCCAAACACCAATGTTTCTGTTTCGCTGCCGACATCGGTAACTTTGACCGGCAGCAAAGGCGGCACAATGACGGTCAATAATTTTACAGCATCGCCGGGGTCAACTTCCGTGACTTTGAACAGCAGCGGTAATCGAACTCTGCTGGTTGGTGCTGATTTGAACATCGGCGCGGCGCAAACGACCGGAACTTATAGCGGAACTTATAACTTAACTGTAAACTACTAGGATTTTGACGATGAAGAAAATATTTTTTGGATTTTTGATGGCGGCGCTGTTCTCTGCCTTTGAAGCGGCGGCCAATTTCTCTCTGACTCCGTTTTATGTTTTTTTTGAAGCCGATTCCAAAAATCGCACCGATGTCGTCCGCATGACCAACACCAGTGCCGAAACCAAAAGCTATCGCATTGAACTGATAAATTATAAACAAAATGCTGATGGTTCTTATCAGTTGATAACCAAAGCATTGCCGGGAAATCCGTTTGCTTCGCCTTATATTGGTTTTTCACCGCGGGCAACAACTTTGGCACCGCGCCAGTCGCAGACGATTCGTCTGCAGCGCAAACCGATGGCCGCCGCACCGAACGGCGAATATGTGTCGCATTTGTGGATTCATGAATTGCCGCCGCCGGGAAAACAGCAGGCTGCGGGGCAGGGCAACAAACTGACAATTGACCTCAAAGCCCTCTATGGTGTGACGATTCCGGTTATTATCGACAAAGGCCCGCTGACCGACAGCGCCAAAATCGTTTCTGCCAAATTTGTTTCTGCCGCCAAGCCTTATGCCGAAGTTGTCATTGCCCGAAGCGGCAGCCGCTCCTTTTGGGGAGATGTTGAAATCAAGGACGGCAAAGAGACGATTGGCAGGGTCAATAATTTTAAGATTTTTATGACAACGCCGCAGCGGCGTTTAAAAATTCCGCTGAGCCGGAAGCCCGGCTCAAAGCCGCAACTGATTTTGACGGACGCAAGAACCCATGAAAGGATTGCTGTACAGAATATGTAGACTTCCTCTCTGTGTGGTTTTGGCAATAATCATTACTGTTTCCGCCGCCCGAGCTGAAGAACTTTTTTTAGAACCGGTTGTTGAAGGATATGCGGCACCGGATGTGGTTTTTTGTCTTGAAGAACACGGGCGATACTATCTCAGTATTGAAGATTTGGCTGATTTATTGCAGTTTCAGCTTATACAAAACGGCGGCATACACGGCAGTTTTCTGGGTAAATCTTTCAAGGTAGATCCGTCTTCCCTTTCGGCTGAGGATTATCTGCGTATCAGCGGACAGGATTATTTTTCTTTTGCCTATTATGAAAAATTGTTTCCGCTCCGGTTTGAAGTCAACCATCTGGATATGCAGCTTAAAATCTCTTCTGACGAAGATTTGCCTGTTATTCAAAAATTACAGGCTGCGGACCGGCGGCGCAATTTTGTGCCTCCTCCGCCTTTTGACGGTTTCAAAAATTATGAGTTTGATAATCGTTTATGGAGTGTGCCGGTTGTTGATTTCAGTTACCGCAAAAATCTGGCCGTCAGTGATTATAACGGCGATAACGAGCGCCATTTTGACAATAACTATTTTCAGTTTGATTCCGGCATGCTGCTCGGCGGTTTTGATGCTTATGCTTCGGTTTTCGGTGACAGCGAACAAAAGGGCTATGCTCCGCGTGCCCGCTTTACTTTAGGCCGCACTTTTCTCGATGAACCGAAAAACGCTTTGAATTTAACCTCTTTTGAAGCCGGTGACGTGACCGGTTTTAATTCAACTTTATTTAATAACAGCGCCAACGGCCGCGGTTTATACGCCAGTTCGTTCAAAGACTTGGTTCTCTCTGCCGACAAAACCATAGACATTAACGGCCCGTTGAGCAGCGGCTGGGAAGTTGAGCTTTATCAAAACGGCCAGTTAATCGGCTTTCGTCAGGCCGGTTTAAACGGACGTTATCAGTTCAGCAATATTCCGGTCAATTACGGCCTGAATGCATTCAAGCTGGTGTTTTACGGACCTTACGGCGAAATCCAAACCGAAGAACGCAATTATTATTCCGGCACATCTCCGGTCAAGGCCGGTGAGTTCGGTTATACATTGAACGCTTATCAGCGTGACCGTTATCTGATTGAAGAAAACGAGCCTTTTAAAAATCCGTCTTCCAAACCAACGACGGATTTTACCGGTTATTATGGTGTGAATGACAATCTGACCTTGATTGCCGGCCTGACGCAAACGCCTAATCTGACCGATGATGAGATGATGAATTTTGGCAATCTCGGTGCGCAGCTGATTTGGGACGGCGCGTCTTTCCAATATAACAGCATGTATGATTTTACCGACAATCTGCTCGGTCATCACTTTGATGTGCAGGGAGATATTTATGTCGGCAGCATTTTTGCGAGTTATGATTATTATGGAGAAATGCAGGCGCCGATTGCTTATTATAATGATGAATATCTCAAAGATACTCTGGAATTACGTCTGACCGGCAATCTGCCGTATCTGAGCCTGCCGTATTTCTTGTCTTATGAAGATATGCGCACCATCGACGGTGACCGCATTCAGGAATTTCATACTCGATTATCGCCAAATTTTATGAGCTATTATAATGTCTCTGTAGAAAATATCTGGAGCAAAGACAAAAACGGCACGGCCGATGATGTCGTTCTCTTGCTGCAGGCTCAGTATAATCAATTGGGTTTTCATACTTATTTTCGCTATCGGGTGGCGCCGGAGGCTTCAATGCAGAGCGTCGGCCAGCAGGTTGATTACCGCTGGAATAAAAACACTTATTTTCAGGTAAACTGGGATCATAATTTTAAGACTTCTTCCGGCAGTGATAAAAATATAGATACCTTATCGCTCAGTGCCGGACGTTTATTTGATTTTGGCGGCTTAACTCTTTCTTTGAGCGCCGACACCGAAAAAAATGCCAGTATCTCGCTGACTTATAATATGAGCTTTGGCAAGGTTCCCGACCGCAATGCCGCTTTTACCAATGCCCAAAGCAAAATGTCCGAACGCTCGGCTATTTATGCCCGCATAACCGATGAAAACAACAAACCTGTTTCGGGAACCAAACTTCAGGTCAGCGGGCTGCAAGACCCTGTCACAACCGACGAAAACGGCGAGGCGCTGATTGCCGATATCGCGCCTTATGAAAAAACGCTGCTGACGGTTGATGTTGCCAGCATTGAAGATTTGTCTTTGGTGCCGGAATATGACCAAAAGAAATTGGTTTTGCGTCCGGGAACGGTTTTACCGTTAAATATCCGTTTTTCTCATAAGGGCGCGGTGGAAGGCTATATTGCTTCAGAGCTTCCGGCCTTTGATTATAAAGTGGCGCTGGTTGATGACAAAGGTAAGCAGATTGCCGTTCAAACGCCGGAAGAAGACGGCTCGTTTATTTTTGACGATGTCAGCTTCGGGCGTTATAAACTTGTTATCAGCGATGAGAAAAATCCCTGCCTGAAAGAACAGGAAATCGACCTGAGGCAGGATTATTACAGTCTGCCCCGGCCGATAAAGGTCTGAAATATATTGTGCAATTAATAAAAAAAACTTGTGAGTCTGAGCTTCTCTGTGATATTTTGGCCTAAAATAACCAAGATGGAACAGAAGATGAACAAGCCGAAATCCCTGTATTTGAATAAACCGCAGCTCAAAGCCGAACTGGACCGCTGCCTCAATTGTAAAAATGCGCCTTGCATGAATGCCTGCCCGGTCAATTGCAATCCGCAGGAGTTTATCAATTGTGCCAAACAGGAAAACTTTCCGGATTCGATAAAGGCCATTACCCGTAACAATCCGCTCGGCCAAACCTGCGGCCTGATTTGTCCCGACAAGTTCTGCATGGCGGCCTGCACCCGCAGTCATATAGATTTTGCGATTAACATTCCCAAGGTTCAGGCGACGATTT
>URWU01000098.1 GCA_900551585.1 uncultured Alphaproteobacteria bacterium
CTAGTCGTCGGCAGCGTCAGATGTGTATAAGAGACAGGTCCTGACCGACACCAACGGCCAAATCACGATAGAAACCGATTTTCAGGCCTAATTCATCAACCAGTTTTTGGGCATTGTTAAACTGGCGAAAAGCCTCAAACTGCATAAACTTGAAGAAACTGATTTTGTCGGCATTGGCTTTGGCATAATCCTTGACGGCCAGAGACAACGGATTGCGGAATTCTTCCGGCCACGCACGCCAGCCGCCCCAGTAAGAAGTGGTTTTCTCGGTATAAAGCGTTTGGAAAACAGCCAGTTTTTCCAGCTCGGCACCCTGCTCTTTGACAAAAGCGTCAAACTCGTCTTTGCGTTTTTTATCGGCAGAATTTTTGAAACGTTCATAAAATTTTTCCAACAGCCGAACTTTCAGCGGATAAATATGCTCATACTGAATCAGTTCGCTCTGGCGGAACTCATTAATCTCGCCTTCATACTCCGCTTTGTCTTCCGGCTGATATTCCGGCACCGCCTCAATATCAATGTAAATCGGGTTGATGAACAAGCGGCTGATTGACTGATAAGGGCTGGCATTCTCCGGATAATCATGTGACAGCACATTCAACGGATTTAAGCCGATGATATCAGCGCCGGCATTGGAACACATTCTGATAATATTCTGCAAATCGGTAAAGTCGCCGACACCCCAGTTGTGTTCACTGCGCACGGAATAAAGCTGGACGGCATAGCCCCAGATTTTGCGGCTCATGCCGGGATTGGCATAGCACTGGCGCGGCGCAACGGCGAGAATGGTTTTGTAACGTTTGTTGCCGACGCGCAAATCAACATCATAATAGCCGATGTCCATCTGCGACGTGATGACAAACTGCAGCTTCACATATTTGGTTTTGCCGATGAGCTGATATTCTTCATTATTGATAACATTGAAAGAAACAGGTTCGGTTTTGCCGCTGTTTTCCATGCTGACGTGAAGTTCAAAATCTTCATTTTCAAACTCGGCGGGAATCACCAAATCAAAGCGCGGGTTACCCTGCTCAACGACATAAATTTTTTCCAGAGACTGCTGCCAGCGGCGGCGGTCAAAAGCTGCGAGAGAGGCTTCCACTTCTTCAGGAGTTCCGGCCTTGTAGCCCATTTTTTCGGCAAAAAAACGAATGACATCATCGCTGATGTTATATTCCTGCCGTACCATGCCGGCATCAACAAACTGGGTGGAAATTCCGAGTTTATCTGCCAGAAGCTGTAAGTTATTTTCCATAAAAAGAACTCCTAATCAATTATTTGCGGATTTCAAACAGCAAAACACTCCAAGACGGAACATGGATTTTTTTGTTGCTTGAAACTTTATTTTCATCGGTGAATTTTTCGGAACTGTCGAGCAACAGGTTCCAAGTATAATTTTTATCAATATCCGGCAGCTGCCACAGCACTTCGCCGTAATTGGCATTTAAGATACAGAAGACATATTTGTTGCCGTTATAAATGCTGTAAGCCAGACATTTGCGGCTGCCGTCATGCCAGGCTTCATTATTCATTTCTTCGCCTTTTTCCGTGTACCAGGTGATGTCTTTGATGCCGGTCTTGTCAATCGGTTTGCCGGTCAAAAACTTACGGCGCTCAAAAATTTTCAGCTTCTTTCTGAGGCGGATAACCCGACGCGAAAAACGCGCCAAAGCTTTGTCCCTTTCCGAAATTCCCTCCCAGTTGACCCAGGTGATGGAATTGTCCTGACAATAAGGATTGTTGTTGCCAAGGTTGGTATGCGACAGTTCGTCGGCACCGACCATCATCGGCGTGCCGAAAGAAAGCATTAAAGTTGCCAGCATAGCTTTGGCGCGGGCAAAGCGGTTATCGCGGATAATCTGATTGTCGGTTTCACCCTCGGCGCCGGAATTCCAGCTCCAGTTGCTGTCGGTACCGTCACGGTTATTTTCATTATTGGCGGAATTGTGTTTTTGATTATAACTGACCAAATCGCGCAGAGAAAATCCGTCATGAGCGGTCACAAAGTTGACGCTGGTCCAGATGTTGCGGTTGTCATAATTGAACACGTCGCTGGAACCGGCAATGCGGCTCGCCAGTTCGGCCACCTGAAACTGGTCGCCTTTCCAAAAACGGCGTACGACATCGCGGTATTTGTCATTCCATTCTGCCCAGCGCGGCGTGAAACCGCCGACCTGATAACCGCCGAAACCAACATCCCAAGGCTCTGCAATCAACTTAGCTTCCCGCAAAGCCGGATCCTGAGTAATGGCATATAAGAAACCGCTCTCACGGCGAAATTCGGTATTCATTCTGGCCAGAGTTGTTGCCAAATCGAAACGGAATCCGTCGACATGGATTTCATCATACCAATAGCGCAGAGAATCCATAACCAAATTCAAAACATACGGATTTTGCAAATTGAAAGAAGCGCCGCAGCCGGTCGAATCATAGTAGTAACGTTTGTTCTCGGGATTAAGCGTATAATAACTTGAATTGTCAATTCCGCGGTAGCACAAAGTCGGCCCCATCTGGTTGCCCTCGCCGGTATGGTTATAGACAACGTCTAAAAAGACCTCAACGCCTTTGGCGTGAAAATCTTTGACCATCTGCTTAATCTCGTCAAGATTATTGGAGGACAGATAATTTTGTTCCGGCGCAAAAAAGCTGAAACTTTCATAGCCCCAATAGTTATCTTTGACAAAGCCTTTTTTATGGCGGTTGCCGAAAAAGGCATGTATCGGCAACAGCTCAACAGCAGTTACGCCCAACCATTTTAAGTAGCTGGTTACGCTTTTGTGGCTCATACCGGCAAAGGTGCCGCGTTTGGAATCGGCAACCAGCGGGTGAAGCTTGGTATAGCCGCGCAAATGGGTTTCATAGATGATGGTATTTTCAAATTTTGTCTGCGGATGAGTATCCCCCTCCCAGTCAAAGGTATCTTCCACAACAACTGACTTTGGCACATAAGGCGCACTGTCCAATGTGCTGAAAGACAAATCTTTTTCCGGACTGTCCCAGTCATAACCGAAAATGGCTTTATGCCAAATCAACTTGCCGACCAGTTTTTTGCCATAGGGGTCAATAAGCAGTTTATTCGGATTAAAGCGCAGTCCCTCAAGCGGTTTATACGGGCCGTAAACCCTGTAACCGTAAACTTGTTCGGGTTTGAGGCCGGGGATATAAATATGCCAGATATTATTGTCGCTTTCGGTAATCGGATAGCGGGCGGTTTCAGAAATACCGCTTTCATCAAACAGGCACAGCTCTACCTTTTCGGCATGAGCCGAGAAAAGCGCAAAGTTCACACCTTCGCCGTCATAGGTCGACCCCAAGGGATACGGCTTGCCGTCTAACGGTCTGATACTGCCCATTTTGTTCTCCTGTCTTTATCCTTCCGGAACTAGCGGACCGGCTTTAAAACAATAGTTGACAACGGCGGCAAGGTCAAGCGAATAGAATATGGTTTGCAATTCCAATCCTGAGTTTCAGCCTGAAGGGTTCCCTCATTTTTCACACCGCTGCCCCAATAGTTTTTGTCATCGCTGTTAAAAATTTCCTGATAGCCGCAAAGCTCATTGACACCAATGCGGAAATTTTCGCGGACAACAGGTGTGAAGTTGGAAATGACAATCATATAATCTGCCGGATTGTGTCCTTTGCGCATATAGGCAATGACACTGTCATCGGCGTTTGAATGTTCAATCCACTCAAAACCGCGATAGTCAAAATCTTCTTCATAAAAAGCCGGGTTGCCTTTGTACATCAGGTTCAAATCGCGGACGCAGTTTTGCAGACCTTTATACATCGGATAATCCAGCAAATGCCAACGCAGGCTTTCTTCGGCATTCCATTCCCAATCCTGTCCAAACTCGCAGCCCATGAACAGCAGTTTTTTGCCCGGGTGGGTAAACATAAAGCCGTAATAAGCGCGCAAATTGGCAAATTTCTGCCACTCGTCGCCGGGCATTTTAGACAGCATGGAGCCCTTGCCGTGGACAACTTCATCATGCGAAATCGGCAAGATGAAATTCTCGTTAAAAGCATATAGTAATCCAAAGGTCAACATTCCATGGTGGTACTTGCGATGAATCGGTTCATGGCTGATATATTTCAGCGTATCATTCATCCAGCCCATGTTCCATTTATAACCGAAACCAAGGCCGCCCATTGATGTCGGGCGAGATACCATCGGCCAGGCCGTCGACTCCTCGGCAACCGTGACGGCGCCGTTTGTCTGGGAATAAGCCAGCTCATTCATCTTGCGCAGGAAAGCAATCGCCTCAAGGTTTTCATTGCCGCCGTAAATGTTGGGAATCCATTCGCCGTTTTTGCGCGAATAATCCAGATAGAGCATTGAAGCAACCGCGTCAACGCGCAGGCCGTCAATGTGAAATTCTTTGAGCCAGTAAACCGCGCTTGCGCACAAGAAGTTGCAAACTTCTGTCCGGCCGTAGTTATAAATTTTTGTTCCCCAATCGGTGTGTTCGCCTTTGCGCGGATCGGCATGCTCGTATAAATGCGTGCCGTCAAACTCGACCAGACCGTGACCGTCTTTCGGGAAATGTGCCGGAACCCAGTCCATGATGATGCTGATACCGGCCTGATGGAATTTATCAATCATATAGCGGAAATCATCCGGTGTGCCGAAGCGTGATGTCGGCGCGAACATACCTGTTACCTGATAACCCCAAGAAGCATCTAACGGGTGTTCGGTCAAAGGCAGAAATTCAACATGGGTAAAGCCCATATTGACGACATAAGGCACCAAACGGTCAGCCAGTTCACGATAGGTGAGATAATCACAGCCGTTCTCACCTTTGCGGCGCCATGATCCCAAATGAACCTCATAAATCGACATCGGTTTGTCAAAGCTGTTATATTCCTGACGATAGCCCATCCAGGCATTGTCATTCCATTCATAATTATTGATATCATAAACAATGGAAGCGGTGTTGGGTCTTTTTTCAGAATAAAAGGCCACAGGGTCAGATTTCAACAGGATATAATCTTCCTGGGTTTTGACTTCAAATTTGTAAACTTCACCGGCTTTCAATCCGGGAATAAAAATGTCCCAAACGCCGCAGGCAATTTGTTTGCGCATCGGGTTGACGCGGCCGTCCCAGTTATTGAAGTTGCCGACAACGCTGACGCGTTTGGCATTCGGCGCCCAAACGGCAAAACTGACACCGGAAACGCCGTTAATCGTGTTAACATGCGCACCGAGTTTTTTATACATATCCAGATGATTGCCTTCTGCCAAAAGATAGACATCAATATCGCCTAAAATTGACGGGAAGCTGTAGGTATCGTGAACGACAAAATATTCGCCGCGGTCATTTTGGATTTTTAATTTGTAATTGAAATTTTCTCTCGGGCCGAGATTAATCTGATAGAATCCACGGTCGTCCAATTTGGTAAAAAACCCCATTGAATTTCCGGCCTCGTCTAAAAGTTCTACTGATTGGGAGTGCGGCTGATAGGTTCTGATGAACACTGCTTTGGAACCCTTGTCTTTGTGTATTCCCAGAACAGCAAAGGGGTTGCCGTGATCGCCGTTGATGATTGCTTCCATCTCTTCTTTAGACAACAAATTTTCCATAAATATACTCCTGTATTTTGACCCAAGAACCGTAAAAAATTTTTTACGTTATCAAAGGTAATCTATAATTTCATATAACATTAATTGCAAGTAAATTACACGATATGTAAATTTTATTTTACAAAGTGCATATTTTCAATCCATTAGGTATTGACGTATTAATTTTTGATTGTATATTGAATGGTGTATGTAAACATTGTTTATAGAATTTTTTTTATTGGAGTTTATTATGGTTAAATCTAACGAGAATGCCATCAGAGAAGCTGCTTACTACAACTGGCAAAATGCCGGCTGCCCGAACGGTCAGGACGAGTACTTCTGGACAATGGCTGTTGAACAATTTTCTAATTGCAAATCAAATACTTGCTCTAAGTCTTCAAGCACTTCTTCTGCTAAGAAAACTTCTTCAAAGAGCAGCACAGCTTCTTGCAAAACAACAAAATCTGCTGCTTGCAAGTCCAGCTCTTCTTCTAAAAAATCTAAATAATTTCAGAACAGATTTTTGTAAAAAAACTCTTGCTTTGACAAGAGTTTTTTTATGGCCTGCGCGCGGCAAAAATCCAGCCCCAAACCTCCTGCTCCCCTTCTTTTCTAAGC
>URWU01000099.1 GCA_900551585.1 uncultured Alphaproteobacteria bacterium
GAGATGTGTATAAGAGACAGGTCGGCGCACAAGGCGGTTCCTTACAAGAAGTTGCCAAATACGGCCTGACCGAAGACTGCGGCCTGCTTGTCAATTCTTCCCGCGGCATTATTCATGCCAGCAGCGATGAAGACTTTGCTCAGGCTGCCGGACTTGCCGCTCAAAAGCTGCAGCTGGAAATGGCCGAAACCCTCAAGGCTAAAGGTTTAATCTGATTTTTCTAATCTCCGCAAAAAAAAGAGCCGGCCATTTTTTGACCGGCTCTTTTTTTGAATCCGGATAAAAGCCAGGACGTTTATTCATCATCCCGCAGCCCTTCTCCGATGCCGGTACAAAATATTGCCCCGAACACCGTCTAAAGGACACAGCTCATTCCGCCGCTATTTCATGCAGTTTTTGACAGCATCAACAACTTCTTCTTTGGTAATGCCAAAGTATTTATACAATTCGTCGGCAGGTCCCGAAGCGCCGAAACCGTCCATGCCGATAATATCGCCGTTCAGGCCGACATATCTTTCCCAGCCGAATTTTGAAGCCGCTTCTACGGCAATGCGCGGGGCAGAGCCGAGAACTTCTTCCTGATAAGAAATGTCCTGTTTGTCAAAAAGCTCCGTACAGGGCATGGATACAACGGCAACCTCAATTCCCTCTTCACGCAGTTGCTGTTGAGCCTCAACCGCCAACGAAACTTCCGAACCTGTGGCAATAACTGTTGCCTGACGTTTTTTGCCTTTGGCAACATCCGAAATGACGTAGCCGCCTTTGGCCGTTAAATTTTCTTTGGCCGAAGTACGCAGCATTGGCAGTCCTTGGCGGGTCAGCGCCAAAATGCTCGGCGTTGTTTCTGTTTCAACAGCCAGCTGCCAAGCCTCTGCCGTTTCAACCACGTCACAGGGGCGGAAAGTATTGATATTAGGCATAGCACGATAAGAAGCCAGATGTTCAACCGGCTGATGGGTCGGGCCGTCTTCGCCGACGCCGATTGAATCATGGGTCAAAACATAAATAACGCGAATTCCCATTAATGCCGCCAGACGCATGGACGGACGCATATAATCGGAGAAAACAAAGAAAGTGCCGCCGTAAGGAATGACGCCGCCATGCAGAGCCAAGCCGTTCATGATTGCGCCCATGGCGTGTTCACGGATACCGTACATTATATTATTGCCGGCATAATCTTCTTTGCTGATGCTTTTCATACCGTTAACAAAAGTAAGATTGGAAGCTGCCAAGTCTGCCGAACCGCCGATGATTTCCGGCACATTCGGCACAATGGCTTCCAGACACATCTGGCTGGCTTTGCGGGTTGCGACTTTGGTCTTTTCGGCAATGGCTTTTTCTTCCAGCGCTTTCAAATCTTTATCCCAGCCCTGCGGCAGTTTACCGGCAATCAAATCCAAAAATTCTTGGCCTTTGGCTTTGGCACGGGCTGACCAGTCTTTATATTCTTTAGCATGAGCCGAACCGGCAGCGCGCCATAATTTCAAAACTTCAGCCGGAACTTCAAAAGGCTCATAATTCCAGTTCAGAGCCTGACGCATGGCCGCAACTTCTTCAGCCCCCAAAGGTGAACCGTGGCATTTGCTGGTGCCGCATTTGGTCGGTGCGCCGAAACCAATTTGGGTTTTGCAGGCAATCAGGGTCGGCTTGTCAGAATTCTGCGCTTTTTTCAATGCGCTTTCAATCATGGCATAATCATGGCCGTCAATTTCAATCGTATTCCAGCCGACAGCTTTGAAGCGGGCAATCTGGTCGGTGGAGTTGGCTTTGTCTACCGTGCCGTCAATAGTGATATTATTATTATCCCAGAGGACAATCAGCTTATTCAAGCCCCAATGTCCGGCCAGAGAAATTGCCTCTTCGGAAATACCTTCCATCAGGCAGCCGTCGCCGTTGATGACATAAGTATAGTGATTGCAGACATCTTCACCATATTTGGCGGCAATGATGCGCTCGGCCAAAGCCATGCCGACAGCAGAAGAAATGCCCTGTCCGAGAGGGCCGGTAGTCATATCAATTCCGGCAAGGTGGCCGTATTCCGGATGGCCGGCGGTTTTGGCGCCCAGCTGGCGGAAGTTTTTGATGTCTTCAATCTCAATATCTTTGTAGCCCAGCAGGTAAAGCAGAGAATACATCAGCATTGAGCCGTGTCCTGCCGACAAAACAAAGCGGTCACGGTCAAACCAGCGCGGTTCGGCAGCATCTATTTTAAGAAATTTTGTAAAAAGAACCGTTGCAACATCGGCCATTCCCAAAGGCATGCCCGGGTGGCCGGAGTTAGATTTTTCAATAGCATCGGCACTCAGAAAACGGATAGCATTTGCCATCGGGGCCAGAGGGTTTTGCTGGGATTGATTCATTTATTTTCTCCTTTGTTATATTCATGAGCCGGAATTGCTTCGTTGAGCCGACGGCCCGTCCGCAATGACTAAATTTTTAATTGCCGCAGCTTGAACAGCCCTCAGATTTCTGCGGCTGCCCCGGCGTAACATATTCCGGTTCGGCAACCGTGCCGTCTTCGTAATAAAGCTGCGGATAAACTTTGAGTTTGACATCATAAGGTTCCGGTGTCGGTTTATCTTCATAATAGTCAAAATCGACATCAAAAAGGCGCTGATTATATTTCTTTTCCTGAGGGGAAACGACTAATCCGGCAAAGACCTCAAAATCATACATCATTTCAACCGGAATTTTAACTTCGACCTCTTCGCCCCTGAACTCTTTGCTTCTTTCGCCTTTGCTCATTGAGGTGCCGACAAAATAAGTCTTTTTGCCGAGATATGCCGGAGGGCCTTTAATCGTATTGGTAAACCAGCTGAACTGAATGTCGGTTTCATCGGTGTTGCGGAGTTTGTGGACAATGAAAATGGGGGTAATTTTAGCTTTTTCTTTTTTGACCCGCTGGTCGAAATAACAAAAGGCCTCGACGCCTTTGAGTTCGACTTCAAAATCGTCTTGGTAATTGACTTTCTGAATCAGGCGGGAATCTTCACGCTTAATGGTGACCAGAGGACAATGTTGAAAAGGTTCTTCCATTACACAGCCGCTTAACAGAACCGCTAACATTCCGATATAAAATTTTTTTATCATCTAGGCTTCCCTCTCCCCGCTTATCTTATGACTGATAATATATAAGCTCCGGATTATTTTGTAAATAAGGCAACCAACTCGCTGTGATTAGAATAACAAAACTGGTCAACCAGCGTTATTTCCTGCAAGTGATAACCGCCGCCAAGCAGAATATTGGCATCTTTGACAAAGCTGTGCGGGTTGCAGGAAACGGCAATCACTTTTTTGGGTGCGGCTTCGCCCATGGCGGCAATTTTTTTGACTTGAGCCTCGGCACCGGCACGCGGCGGATCAAAAACAACCACATCAAAACCCAAAAGTTCTTTTTCATCAAGCGGATATTTGAACAGGTTTTTCTCAACAATTTCAATATTGGGAATCATATTTTTATTAACCGATTGGCGAAAACCTTCAAGCAGCGATTTTGACGAATCGACGGCGGTGATTTTATTATTGATATTTTTTGACAAAGGGTAGGAAAAAGTCCCCACACCGCAGAATAAGTCGGCAATTTTGCCGCCATCCTCGCCCAAATAGCGCAGGACAATCTCAATTAAGGCCTGTTCCGAGGCTTTTGAGGCCTGTAAAAAGGTTCCGGCGGGAATATAAACTTCATATCCGGCAATATTCAAATAAGGTTTGGCTTTTTCTACTACGGTTTCCGGTTTGGCAAATTCGGTTTTGCGGTGCGAAATGCGGATAATTTCATTATATTTTTGCGCAAATTCAAAAATAATCATGCGATAATCAAGATTGAGGTCGCCGTCAAATTCCAGCACAATATCAAGCCCGTTGTCGGCCTCGGTAATCATCACATCGCCACCGTTCAGGTTATTGACACCGACTTGTTTATTTTTCTTCATGACCGGAATTTTCACAGCACAAAGCTCGCTCAAAAGTTCACGCAGAGGATTCAGCACAGCGTTGAGTTTCGGCGTCAGCAGGCAGCAGTTGTCAATATCGACAATTTCGGCGCTTTGTTTTTGGTTGAAACCGAGTTTCAGCTTGCCCTTCCGATAAGCAAAAGCCAGAGAAGCCCTGCGGCGCTGTCCGTCGCCGACAAAAACCGGCGCGGCAAACTTAAAATCCTCAGCCTGCAAATTCTGCAAAATAAACTGCACATCACGGCTTTTTTTCTTCTGATACTCGGCTTCGCTTAAATGTCTGAAAGCACAGCCGCCGCAAAGTTCCTGAAAGGCGCAAGACATCTTTTTTCCTATTTCAAATCTTCTTCATCAACACCCAGAAGCAAACCGGTATCAACCTCGTGGTTTTCTTCAATTTTCGGAGCGTCGCCCTGAATATGTTTGGCTTCAATTCCGTCGAGCAGAGAAATTTCCTCGGTTTCTTCCTTGTCAAAAATCGGATGACGGTTGTTGACTTCGTTCTTCATCCGCTCCTGAGTTTCCTTGTTATCAAAAGCTTCCATATCTTCTTTGTTGAAAATTTCAACACGGTTACGGCCGTTTTCTTTTGCTTTATATAATGCTTCATCCGCGGTTTTAATCAGGGTATCGATATTATCGGAGACTTCGTAAGAAGATATACCGATACTGACCGTGAAGCGGACCTCGTCCCCCTCGTCGGAATGGACAATAATTTCGGAAATGGTTTCACGCAGGCGGTCGGCAACGGTTTTGCCTTTTTGGGCATTGACACCGGCCAAGAAAATGACAAATTCCTCGCCGCCGTAACGGGCGACAATATCAACATCGCGCAAAGCCCGTTCGCAGGTTGAAGCCAGCTCAATCAAGACCTTATCACCGGTTTTGTGACCCCAGGTATCATTGACGTTTTTAAAGTGGTCGGCATCAATCATCAAAACGCTGAACGGCTCATTATTGGCTTTTGATTCCAAAATCCGCTTATAAACTTCATCTTCAAAATAGCGGCGGTTGAACAAAGAGGTCAACGGATCGCGGATGGCTTGGTTTTTGAGCAGAACTTCGCGGTTTTTGCGCGAGGTAATATCCTGAAAAGCGGCATAAAGCGCCACATCGTAGTTATAGTCAATGACATTGGCGGAAGTTAAAAGCCAGAAAGGCGTGTCGCCGGTCGGGGTCTTGACCAGGACTTCAAAATCCTGAACTTCGCGTTCCTGTTCCAAGCGCTCGTTCAACAAACGACGGTTTTCAGAATCGGCAAAGAAATCTTTCAAACGATAGCGCTCCAGTTCTTCCTGACGGATACCGAAAAGTTTTATGGCATTATTATTGGCCAGAATAATGCGGTCATCGCTCAGGCGGGAAATGATAATCGGGAAAGGCGAAGATTTGATAATTTCTTCAATGCGTTTATTATATTTTTCAATTTCGAGCCGGCTTTCATCAAGCTTTTTGGCATAAAAATCGCCTTTCATCATGACCAGCGCCACACTCAGCAGCACATAAACAAAAGCCGGAACATACCAGGCAACAGAGACAAAATAGGCAATTCCGAACAGTTTCAAAGTCAGAACCAGCGCGACGGAAAGCGTAATCAAACCGGCAAAGATGAAGCCGCCGTGGTGTTTGTTACGCAGCTGCGATAAAAAGCTGACCGAGATATAAGCAAAACCGGTGAGAGGGAAAATCTGACGCATATTAGAGACCATATAGCCGTCCGGCGAAATGAACAGAAAGTAAATGATTGCAACTAAGCCCAAAGCGCCGAATGCGCCGATGACCGGCATATCGGGCACGCTGTTGACCAAAATCTGCGAGGCGGCCATTGCCAGAAGAATCATTGAAATCAGGTTGAGCAGCAGTTCAACAAAAACCCAACCTTCAATTGCCGCGCCCTGATTGAAGATGTCGCTGGAATGCTTGCCGATGTAAACAGTGACAAACTCCAAAACCAATCCCCAGTACAAAAGCCAGATACCTTTGCCGAGCTTGGTTCCCTTTGAGGCATAAACGCTGGCGCAAAACAACAGAACCAAGGATAAAAGGGTAAATATGACATTAGAAGTCTGGTTAAAAATAGTGATACTGCCCATTTTAAATGATCCTTCATATTTAATTAATTCTTTGGCCAGATTATATTGCTGTCTCTTATACACATCTCCGAGCCCACGAGACGG
>URWU01000100.1 GCA_900551585.1 uncultured Alphaproteobacteria bacterium
AGCTCCGTCTCGTGGGCTCGGGAGATGTGTATAAGAGACAGGTGTAGTTGGTCTTCTTCCGAGAACTCAAATAACAACGCTTGGAACCAGAACTTCAATAATGGCAATGTGAACAACAACAATAAGACAAACAATAGCAATTACGTTCGCCCGGTCCTAGCTTTTTTAGAAAAAACATAAATAAAATAGTTCTATTGTCATCCTGAGCGGAGCCGAAGGATTTCAGCTTTGTAATTGCAATGATAAGGGACTACAAAATAAAGCGAGAATTTGTCCGGTCACGGCCGGCAGAGGGAGCATGTTTTTTATCAAAAAAGGACTGCCGGCAGGGTAACCTGCTAAAAATTGAAACCGGCAGTTATATTTGGTGTAGCTGGTCTTCTTCCGAGTATGATAACAACAACGCTTGGAAACAGAGATTCAGTGACGGCAACGTGAACAACAATTACAATAAGAATAACACTAACTACGTTCGCCCGGTCCTAGCTTTTTTGAAAAAAACATAAATAAAGCGTGAATCTGTCCGGTCACGGCCGGCAGAGCGAGCATGTTTTTTATGAAAAAGGACTGCCGGCAGGGCAACCTGCTAAAAATAAAACCGGCAGTAAAATTATGTGATTGGTCTTCTTCCGAGTACACTAATACTAACAACGCTTGGAAACAGAACTTCAATAATGGCAATGTAGACTGGAACAATAAGAACAATAACAACTACGTTCGCCCGGTCCTAGCTTCTTCATAAAAAACATTTATATGAGTGAGAGCTGGTTAATGCAGTTAGAACTGTTTGAAGAAGATTGCGGTACCATTGGCCTGGACGAATTGTTTGAGGCTTACTATGACTGTCGCAAAAACAAGCGCAAAACCTTTAATGCTCTCGAATTTGAAGCCGATTATGAAAACCGGCTGTTGGAGTTGTGGCGGGACATTAACAGTCATCAGTATTATCCCGGCCGCTCCATCACTTTTATTGTAACCGAACCGGTCAAGCGCGAAGTTTTTGCCGCAGATTTTCGTGACCGCGTGGTTCATCATCTGATTATCAACAAAATCAATCATCTTTTTGAGGCAGATTTCATTCCCGACAGCTATTCCTGCCGCGAGGGCAAAGGCGCGCAATACGGCATAAAATGCATTGGCGAATATATGTATCTTTGCTCGGAGGGCTACACCAAGGACTGTTATATCTTAAAAATGGATATTCAGTCTTTTTTTATGAGCATTGACAAGCCGCTGTTGTTTGAACGCCTGAAAGATTTTTTGAACCGCCATTATTTTGCTGCGGACAAAGATTTGCTGCTGGAGCTGATTGAGCGTGTTGTCTGCGCCAATCCGGAAGAAAATTGTTTTATCAAAGGCCGCCGCAGCGATTGGAATGGTTTGCCGCCGTCAAAAAGTTTATTCTCAACCGGCAAAACCAAAGGGCTGCCGATTGGCAACCTGACCTCGCAGGTTTTTGCCAATTTTTATCTCAATTTCTTTGACCATTTTGTAAAAGATGTCTGCGGTGTGGAATATTACGGCCGCTATGTTGATGACTTTGTCATTATTCATCCGAGTAAGGAATATCTGCTTCATCTGCGTCAGCGGCTGCAGGATTTTATCAAAAAAGATTTGTTTCTGACTCTTCACCCGCGCAAAGTTTATCTGCAGCACTACAGCAAAGGTGTCAAATTTATCGGCGCCGTTATCAAGCCGGGACGCCAATATATCGGCAACCGCACTAAGGGCAATTTATATAAATGTATCCATAAATATAATATTGAAGCGGCAAAAAGTAAAAAATATGTCAAAGAAAATGCCGAACATTTTGTATCAAGCGTCAATTCTTATTTAGGCTTTATGATTCATTACAGCACTTACAAATTGCGACGCAAAATTCTGGAGAACGAAATTTCCGAGGCCTGGAAAAAGGTTGTTACTTTTGATGAAGACGCCAAAAAACTGGTTTTGAAAAGCAAATATAAAACCCAAAACCGCCAACAGGAAAAAATCCGCCGCCGCGTGCGCAACATCCGCCGTTCCCGTGAGCGTCAGGAACGTTTAGATAGAGAATTGCTGGGTTTGGGCGTGAGCGTTAAGAAAGATAAAAAGCTTGAGGCACATTTATATACAGCTGTCAAACAATAGTGTCATTCTGAGCTTTATTTTCCGATGCGTTAGCACAACAGCGTCAGTCTGTTGAGGAAAATATTCGCGTCAGAATCCAGTGTTATTTTGCCATACTATTTTACTGGATTCCAGCTCGGTGGCCGGAATGACCCAGCGTGGGCGCGCTATATAGTTTGACTGGACTATTTAATCGCTTCGCGTGATACAAGTATCCTTTCAGAAAGACGTTCTGTTTAGAGACGCCAGAGTCTTCCTTGAAGAATTTGGTGTCGGCGTAGCCCGACAGAGCGGCCATCAAACTGATGGGATCAAACGTCCCGCGTTTGCATCTATTTTGCCAATTCTAAAAACTCTTCTTCGCTAAGGATTTTTACCCCGAGTTCCTGAGCTTTGGCGGCTTTAGAACCGGCATCGGCGCCCATAACCACATAATCGGTATTTTTTGAAACCGAGCCGGCGACCTTGGCGCCCAAACTGAGTGCTTTGGCTTTGGCTTCGGCTCTGGTCATCTTTTCCAGCGTGCCGGTAAAAACGATTGTCTTGTTGGCAATTGGCGAGTCATAATTGGTATTATCAATAAAATCTTCGACTTCCACTTGCTGCAAAAGCTCATTAATGGTTTTGATATTATGCTCTTCGGCAAAAAATTCGACAATATCTTTGACCATGGCTTCGCCGATTCCGTCAATGGCCAGCAGTTTTTCTGTTTCGCCGTTAACCATATCATCGCGAAAATGTTTAAATGAGCCGTAGTTTTTGGCAATCAGCCGCGAGGTTGCCGTGCCGACCTGACGGATTCCCAAGGCATAAATAAAACGGGGCAGGGAGATATGGCGGCGTTCGTTGATGGCATTAAACAGTTTTTCAACTGATTTTTTGCCCCAGCCTTCGCGGTTTTCCAAATAAATGCTGCCGTCATCCAGGCTGGCAAATAAATCATCGCGCAGTTTTTTGTTGCGTTTTTCCAAAGTGAAAATATCGACCGGATTACGAATAATCCCCTCGTTATAAAATTCTTCCATGATTTTGGAACCGAGCCCCTCAATGTCAAAAGCCTCGCGTGAGACAAAATGCTTGAGACGCTCAATCGCCTGAGCCGGGCAGGTGAGGCCGCCGGTACAGCGGCGCACCGCTTCGTCTTCTTCTTTAATGGCGTGAGCGCCGCACATCGGGCAAATCTGCGGAAATTCAAATTCTATGCTGTCGGGTGTGCGCTTTTCCTTAACCACGCTGACCACCTGCGGAATAACATCTCCGGCGCGCTGGATAACAACCGTATCTCCGATTCGTACGTCTTTGCGTTTGATTTCGTCTTCATTATGCAGCGTTGCGTGCGAAACAATGACGCCGCCGACATTGACCGGTTCCAAATCGGCAACGGGGGTCAGAGCGCCGGTGCGTCCGACCTGAACACGGATATTGTTGATTTTGGTAAAGGCCTGTTCTGCCGGAAATTTATGTGCAATTGCCCAACGCGGGGTACGGGTCAGAAAACCGAGGCGGTTTTGCAGCGCCAAAGAGTCGACTTTATAAACGATGCCGTCAATATCATAAGGTAAATCGGCGCGCTCTTTCATCAGATATTCAAAATAGTCGATTAAATCCTGTGTCGTATGGCAGATTCTATTATATGGATTGGTTTTGAAGCCCCAGTCGCGGACATCCTGCAAAAATTGGCTTTGCGAATCCCAGACGATTTCCGAGACATCGCCCCAGGTATAAACAAACAGGCTGAGTTTGCGCTCTTTGGTAATATTGGCGTCCAGTTGGCGCAGAGAACCGGCCGCGGCATTGCGCGGATTCGCGAATACCTTTTTGCCTTCTTTTTCATTTTGGGCATTCAGCTGCAAAAAGTCGGCCTTAGACATATAAACTTCACCGCGGACTTCCAGAACTTCCGGAACATTGGCGGCATTGATTTCTAATGGTAAATCTTTGATAACTTTCAAATTTTCGGTAATATCTTCACCTGTGGTGCCGTCGCCGCGGGTGGCGCCTTTGACAAACTTGCCGTGTTCATAGCGGGCGGAAAAAGACAGGCCGTCAATCTTCGGCTCGGCTGTATAGGTAATCTGATTATCGGTGTCATATCCCAAAAAGCGGTTGATTGAGGCGGTAAAATCAATCAATTCTTCTTCAGAGAAAATATCTCCGAGTGACAGCATCGGGATTTTATGTTTGACTTTGCCGAATTCGCTGCGGACGGCGGCGCCGATTCTGACCGACGGACCGTCTTTGATTTTCAAATGCGGAAATTTGGCCTCAAGTTGTTCGTTGCGGCGTTTGAGCTCGTCATATTGGGCATCGCTGATAAAAGGGGCGTCATCATGATAATAAGCATAATCAGCCTTGGCCATTTCTTCGGCGATTCGTTGCAATTCGGCCGCAGCCTGTTCTTCTGTTAATTTCTCAATATCCGGCATATTTTTCATACTGAATTTATCAGTATCTCCTGTTTTCTGTTCCGCTTTTATTATTTTGAATTTGGCAGAGATATTCTAGCCAATAAAATATTTTGGTTTGAATATACTCATTATCTTATGTTTTTTCCATGTTAAAAAGCTTTTTATGCAAATAAATGATTTGCATTGGCTGAATTTTTATCTATAAGAGAAAGCAAACGTTATTAGTATAAATCTAAAATATAAGGATTATGGATAAAAAAATTACGATGTTGTTTATGTGTTTGTTTCTGATGTTTTTTATCTGCACGGGCAGTAAAAATAGTTTACAAACCGATTTAAGCTCTTTACCGCAAAATACGGCAAAGCAGGTAAAAGTGATTAGTGTCAGCAAGAAAGATAAAGACTGCCAGAGTGAACTGAGCTTTTATTATAAATTAGGCTGGCGGGTTGTCACCATGGATTCGTATAATGATTACAATTATACGTTTATTCTTGAGAAATAGGGCATTGTTTTGTTTATAAGAAAAAAGGGAATCGATTCGATTCCCTTTTTTTAGATGCTTACCGCCTTATCAGTTAGGGGCAATCACCATCATCATTTGTTTGCCTTCCAGCTTCGGTTCCGATTCGAGTTTATACAAGCCTTCCAAATCGTCCAACAGCTTCATCAGCACTTCTTTGCCCATATCAGCCGTATTCATTTCGCGGCCTTTATAACGCATGGTAAATTTAACCTTATCACCCTGAGCCAGAAACTTCTTGGCCTGTTTCACTTTTACATCATAGTCATGGGTGTCAATCATGGGGCGTAGCTTCAGTTCTTTAATATCGATAACTTTCTGATTCTTTTTAGCTTCGGCTTTGCGCTTCTGCATTTCATACTTATATTTACCGATATCCAGAACCTTGCACACCGGAGGTGTAGCTTGGGGGGAAATCTCAATCAAATCCAAACCGGCTTCGTCGGCAATCGCCAAAGCTTCTCTGATGGGAACGATTCCGCGATTCTCACCGGTCTCGTCAATAAGACGTACTTCTTTTACTCTAATTTCTTCATTAATGCGCGGCCCGTCTTCTTCTCGTACTGGCGCATTGGTATTTTCCTTAGCTATTTTAGCCTCCTAAAAATGTTGTTAACTAACTATATATAATACAAAAGTAATAATTAATGACAAGTTAAAAGTGATTCTTTTCTATATAAAACCCACAGATTCTTTACGTTTGCCACGATTATAAGCACCCTATATGCCATATAATAGGAAGATTTAATACTTCAATATAGGTTGACTTAAAAATTTTTTTATATTAATATCCAGTTATATCAGGGCGTTACGCTTTTATTCACAAAAATATCATTTTTTTTGTAAAAAAGTTATTGACTTCTCCGGGAGAGTGTCATATAAACCCCCTTGTCGCTGACATGGTGACGGTCACAAACGAACGGCCACCAAGACTTACAGCGAGTTATAAAGAAGAGTAAATATGGAAAATAAGAGGATACGCAGACGGTTTTGTATTATGGACTAAAAGAACATAAATATAAAAGTCTGATGTATCAATGAGGAACCTATAAAATTCTAAAATTT
>URWU01000101.1 GCA_900551585.1 uncultured Alphaproteobacteria bacterium
ACGACCAGAATGGCGATAACCAAAATGATGTAAGCTAATTTTTTCATGAAATTTTCCTCAAATACGTGTTTTTTAAACCTGATATTAACCTATGTTTATATTAGGTAATTGTCAATATCCACATTTATAAATACTCAAAAATTTTTATTGAAATCAGAAGCAGTTATATCACATAATGATGTTATTGTTGTGTGAGAGGTGTGATATGAGACAAGATGATTCCGGAATCGGGGATTTATCAGAAGATGAACTGCGGCTGATTGCTTTTTACCGGTCGCAGAATCCGCGTGTGCGTGAAATTTTAATGAACATGACTTATTTTGAAACGGGATTAGCGAATCCCGAACCGGCTGCCGGAGCTGTAGCGCCGCAGTCCGCGGGAAAAAGCAAAGACTGCCAGCAGAAAAAATCCGGCTACCCCTAAAAGCAGACAGAACAAAGTCTGCCAGCTGAATTCTTTTAAAAGTTCAATCGGATAATAAGAAATCAATCCGGCGGGAATGATGTTTAAGAAAAAGACATGATACCAGCCGGTGAAAATGCTGGCCGGCTGCAAGGCAAAAGTGAGAAAAGCCATAAAGATATTATCAGCCAGCCGTTCGGTGCCGCTGCTCCAAAAGGCCAGACAAGAGACCAAGAGCCGGAAAGAATAAAGCAGGATGGCTCCGGTCAGGCTGCAGAAGATGAAAATGGCAAAAGTCTGCCAGCTGACAATTCCCGACATGAAGTAAAAGATAAAGGCTGTCGGATAATCTCCCCAATTTGAAAAGCTTGAGGCGGCGGTTGAAACCATCAGCAAGCTGTTGCGCGGCGTGGAAATCTGGCTGTCGAGACTGCCGCTGCCGATATATTCGGGAATGAACTGGACGCCGCGGGCAAGAGTGGCATAAACGGCAAAAGCATTATTCATGATTGCCAGAGTCAGCAGCATCTGGCTGAACTGCCAGCCGTTGATACTGCCTTGGCGGTTGAAGATTATCCACCACATAAAAGCAAAGGACAGGTTGTTGATTAACATCATCAAAACGCTGACAAAGGCATCGCTTTTGGAAAGGAAAGCGGTTTTGAGATTGAGCTTTTGAATATAAAGCAGCAGATTGAGTGTTGATATTTTATTCTTAGCCGCCATAAACATTCACCTTATACTTTAATTTGCGGTAAGCAAAAGCGACCAGAGTACCGATAATTAAGGTCCACAGAATATTCAGGGCCAGCGTGTTTAACAGATGCGGCCAGGAAAAGTTATAAACCAGCGAAATGGTTTGGTAATAAATACTGTAAAAAGGCGTCCATTGCGCCAGCCTGACAAACCAGTCCGGATAAATTGTCAGCGGGAAAAGAGCGCCGCCAAAGATGAAAGCCATTCGCCCCATAACCATTGCCAAGGTTCTTAAGTCAGAAACCCACAAAGTGATGTAGCCGAGAGTGATGCAAAGCAAAACATTGATTGCGGAAGAAAGATAGACCATCAGCAGAATGACCGGAAAATGCAGCCAGCTGAATGGTACTTGCGGTGCAAAACCATAAACCCAGAGGCTGCCGCAGGCGGTGAGGATTAAGAATAAGGCCGTTGTTGCACCAAGAGATTCCATATAACGCATGGCAAAAAACGAAACCGGTTTATTGATGTAATAAGCCATGGTGCCGCAACGGATATCTTCGGCAATGACTCTTTCGCAGCGGCCGGTTGAGAGAATTATCAGTTCACCCATCAGCAGATACCAGATAAAATTTTCATGCAGGCCGCTTTGTGCCGTTTCGGCGCCGACAACGCTCCACAGGCGGTTATAGGCAAACAGCAGAATCAAAAGCAGAAAAACCGTTCCGGCGGCAACACCGCGGTTGGCAAGGCTGTTTTTGAAAGAGATTTTAAAAAAGCTCCAATATTTAATCAGATTATTCGGCATTACGCTGATAAATCTCCTTGATTATCTCTTCCATCGGCGGATTTTCAATCGTCACATCCTGAATATGATATTGGCGGATAAGGTCGTCCAAAGCTTTTTTTATCGGTGTTTGCGCCGTGTTGACAACGGTTGAAATTTTCTGTCCCTCGGTGGTGGTCAGTTCGATATATTTCTTTTTAAGATAAGAATCGCGCAATTTGACAATCGAATCATCAAAAATCAGCTTTCCCTTATTGATAATGATGACACGGTCGCAGACTTTTTCCATGTCATCGGTGTCATGAGAGGTCAGCAGCAGGGTCGACTCTTCTTCCAAAGCCTGTTTTCTGACCAGGCTGCGGATAATGGCTTTGGCGGTAACATCAAGGCCGATGGTCGGTTCGTCAAGAAACAAAACCTGAGGTTTGTGGAGCAGGGAAGCGACAATTTCGCAGCGCATGCGCTGGCCTAAAGATAGACTCCGAGCCGGTTGATTTAATAAATCGCGGATTTCAAATAAGCGTACCAGATTAGAGAGGCGTTTTTTGAAAGTGACGGGAGCAATGCCGTATACTTTGCCGAGCAGTCCGAAACTGTCGATAACCGGCAGTTCATACCACAATTGTGAGCGCTGGCCGAAAACGGTGCCGATATCATAGGCGATTTTTTTGCGGTTTTTCCACGGGACCAGACCCAAAACGCGGGCGGTTCCAGAGGAGGGGTATAAAATTGATGACAACATTTTGATTGTGGTGGATTTCCCGGCGCCGTTCGGGCCGATGAAAGCTACTCTTTCGCCCTTTTTGATGTTAAAAGAGATGTTGTTGACAGCCGTCAGGTTTTTATAATCGGGAAAAAACAGCGATTTGACTCCGGATGAGGGCTTTTTTATCCGGAATTTTTTGGTCAATTTATCGACTTCGATAATATTTTGCATAAATTTATCCACCTGGGTTAACTGGCTGAAATTATAGGGTTTCAGTGCCTATTTGCAAGTATTATTTTGCTGTAGGGAGGGGTGTTTGAAAATAATACTTGTCAAATTATATAATTTTATGCTATCAACCAAGTCACAGGTTATCGTGACCTGAAATTTTGTTTTAATATTTTTTGAGGTTTATCATATGACTGATGTAGCAAACCGCGTTAAGAAAATCGTTGCAGAACACCTTGGCGTTGAAGAATCTAAAGTAACAGATACCGCCAGCTTTATTGACGATTTGGGCGCAGATAGCTTGGATACAGTAGAATTGGTAATGGCTTTCGAAGAAGAATTCGGTTGCGAAATTCCTGACGAAGCTGCTGAAAAAATTCTTACCGTTAAAGACGCTATCGACTATCTTTCTAAGAATGCTTAAGTCTTATCGGCTTTTGAAAATGATGAAACTCGCTTGACTAAGCGAGTTTTTTCATATAAACATTTTTAGAAAACGTCAAACAGCCTAAAGAGTTTGACTGGAAAATTTTTTAAGAGGTAAATTATATGAGAAGAGTTGTAGTTACTGGTCTTGGTATTGTTTCTCCTTTTGGCCGCGGTGTCGAATTTAACTGGAAAAATATTTTAGAAGGAAAGTCCGGAATCCGCCCGATTGAAGGTGTTGATTTGAAAGATATTCCGGTTCAAATTGCCGGCCAGGTGCCTTTCGGCAAAGAAGAAAATCAGTTTGACCCTGATACAGTAATGGCTCCCAAAGACCAGAAAAAAGTTGATAAGTTTATCCTTTACGGTCTGGCTGCCGGAAGTGATGCTATTGAAGATTCCGGCTGGAAGCCCGAAGATGAAGAAAGCCAGTTCCGTTCCGGCGTTATGATGGGTTCCGGAATCGGCGGTTTGCAAGTTATTTATGATAACTCGATTGCTTTCAATGAAAACGGCATGAAAAGAATTTCGCCTTTCTTCATTCCCTCCTGCCTGATTAATATGGTTTCCGGCAATTTATCAATCAAATATGGTTTCAAAGGTCCGAATCATGCTTGCGTAACAGCCTGCTCGACCGGTACGCATGCCATTGGCGACGCAGCTAATATTATTGCCCGCGGCGATGCCGATGTTATGGTTGCCGGCGGTGCCGAATCAGCCGTCAATGCAATTGCTCTGGCCGGTTTTGCCCGTATGAAAGCGGTTACTTCAGATTTCAATGACCGTCCGACCGAAGCTTCCCGTCCCTGGGACAAAGACCGCAGCGGTTTTGTAATGGGTGAGGGTTCCGGCGCGCTGGTTCTGGAAGAACTGGAACATGCCAAAGCCCGCGGGGCAAAAATTTATGCCGAAGTTGTCGGTTACGGTATGAGCGGCGACGCTTATCATATTACGGCTCCTTCAGGCGACGGTGCTTACCGTGCGATGAAGATGGCTGCCGACCATGCCAAAGAAAAAGGCATTGAGCTGTCTGATATCAATTATATCAATGCGCATGGCACATCAACACCGGCCGGTGACGTTGGCGAGGCCTTGGCTGTCAAACGTCTGTTCGGTGATGAAGTTAAAAATCTGTCGATGTCTTCAACCAAGTCTGCCGTCGGCCACCTGCTGGGTGCTGCCGGTGCCGTTGAAGCCGTGTTCAGTATTATGGCTATTCAGGATCAGACCTGCCCGCCGACATTAAATCTCCACAATGTTGAAGAAGAAATCGCCGAGTTTGATTTGGTTCCGTTAAAGGCCAAAAAACGTCCGATTAAAGCTGCTATGTCAAATTCATTCGGATTTGGCGGAACAAACTCTTCGCTTATTTTTAAGAAATTTGAAGAATAAATTGATTTTATGCAACATCTGATGCGAATAATAAGGGTGCGAAAAAAATTCATGTACTTCACCGTACGCTAAAATTTTTTTCGCACCTTTTTTTAATTTCTGTTTCTCCAAAATAATTTTGTACAAAGGTATAAGATGAAAAAACTTTTGGTTTTTATGACACTTTTTGTGCTTCTGACTGTTTATCAACTGCGGAATTGGGCCGTTTCGGACGGACCGCTTAAAGAGGCGGTTAATGTTATTGTTCCCAAAGGGGCGACTTTGACGACCGTTGCGCAGCGGCTAGGTGAAGCCGGGGTTATTGATAAACCGCTTTTGTTCAAAATTTATGCTCGGTTTGAAGGCCTGGACAAGAGACTGCGCGCCGGCGAATATCAGTTTGAGCCGGAAATTTCAATGCGCCGTGTTATGGAGAAAATTGCCAAAGGCGAAGTTTTTTATCGCCGTATTACTTTTGCCGAGGGGCTGACGACCGGGCAGATTCTTTATCAGATAGCCACGAACAAAGAGTTGAGTTCCGAAGTGACGCTTGATGTCAGTGAAGGCGAGCTGCTGCCGGAAACTTATACTTTTGAATATGGCGCCAGCCAGGACAGTATTGTTCTGGAAGCCAAGAGAGCCATGCAGAAAGCTTTGGATGAGGCCTGGGAAGGCAGAGACAGCGGGTTGCCTTATAAAGATAAAAATCAGCTGCTGACAATGGCATCGATTATTGAAAAAGAAACCGGTGTGGCTGATGAACGGCCGCTGGTTGCTTCGGTTTTTGTGAATCGTCTGCGCAAGGGAATGAAACTGCAGACAGACCCGACGGTTATTTATGCCCTGACCGAAGGGCAGATGGAGTTGGGACGCACGCTGAAGAAAAAAGATTTGGCGATTGACAGTCCGTATAATACTTATAAATATTATGGTTTGCCGCCGGCGCCGATTTGTAATCCGGGGCGCGATGCTCTGATGGCAGCGGCCCATCCGGCGCAGAGTAATTTTTTGTATTTTGTGGCGACCGGTGACGGCGGGCATAATTTTTCGACCAACTTAAACGAGCATAACCGCAATGTTAAAGATTGGCTGAAAAAAATTTTCTCAAACCGTTAAATTTGCTATTTACAGTTTGGACAAAACTTGTTAGGCTAAAGAGATATTTTAATTACTATCTCTAAGAATTTGTCTAATCCTAAATATTTATCATGACACATTTGAAAAAAGTTTTTTTAAAATCGACTTTGGTCGAAGTTGTTGTTATGTCCCTTTTAGTTTTGATATGTTGTTGTTTTTTCTAACTAAAAAAATAATGCTATGAAAAGTTTTTGGAACACATGGTGGTTCGCCAGATTAAAT
Organism: uncultured Alphaproteobacteria bacterium; assembly: GCA_900551585.1. Lineage (GTDB taxonomy): Bacteria > Pseudomonadota > Alphaproteobacteria > RF32 > CAG-239 > CAJLXD01. Next base: position 5,977 of record URWU01000101.1, read on the forward strand.
TTTATTTTGGCGTCTATTGAGTTTGGAACTGAGCGTTGGTTATATCAAATTCCCCGTTATAATAACTGTCTCTTATACACATCTCCGAGC
>URWU01000102.1 GCA_900551585.1 uncultured Alphaproteobacteria bacterium
TACGAGATGTAGCTCCGTCTCGTGGGCTCGGAGATGTGTATAAGAGACAGCCTTCGGAAGATATCGATAAATCTGTGTTGTTCGGATATTATGACAAACAGACGGGGGATGATTTCTTCACGGGAAAATATAAGGATGTTAAAATTCAGGTTTCGGAAGAACGGCTGACGAGAAGGGTAAAAACCAAAAATGGTTATCGCGATGCTTTGGTTTTTGGCGGAATCATTATTGTATTGGAAATGAATAAGAAATTTTTGGGCCAGACGATTGTTCGCAAGGACTGGGGAATTTTTAATTTTCTGATGATGGCTCCGAGCTGCCGGATTGGGCAGCAGAGCATTAAGATGTCGCGCGTGCAGTTGGAAGACAGCGTTTTTGAAAAACAATTTGAGGTCTTTTCAACCGACCAGATTGAGGCGCGTTATTTGCTGACAACAGCTTTTATGGAACGGATTTTAGAAGTTAAGCGCCGTTTCCACGGCAAAAAAATTCGTCTGAGCTTTTTTGGCAGCAAACTGATGATTGCCATGGAAACTTCTCAGGATATGTTTGAAACGACATCTCTGTTTACGACAACGGCGCGTTACGGTCGTATGCGTGAAGTGGTTAGTCAATTTTATGCCATATTTTCAACAATAGATGTTTTGAAGCTTAATCAGCATTTGGGGCTTTAATCGTTAATAAATGCGATTTTTGTGGACAAACAGCTTTTATTGTTATTGTCAAAACCGATAGTAGTGTTATCTATATATGACGTAATGATAATATTTGAGGTTTGAACTTTAATGTCTTTCAAAACAAAAAGATTTCTGAAAAAACTGGTGTCCTGGCTGGGGCTGTTTTTCTTTGTTTTTGCGGCTTATATGCTTTATAACCAGCTGTCTAAATATTCGTGGCTGGATATTAAAACCGCGCTTTTGAGCATTCCGAAGCGCAATCTGCTGTATGCCTGCATTGCCTCTTTCTTCGGTTATGTGGCTTTGTCTTCTTATGACTATCTGGCTTTGAAATATATCGGCCGCAAGTTGTCTGCCTGGAAATGGATTTTTGTCGGCTTTATCGGCTTTTCAATCAGTAACAATGCCGGCCACGCCATTGTTTCCGGCGGTTCTATCCGTTACCGCTTATATACGCGCTGGCGTTTTCATGCCTCTGAAATTGTGCGTATGGTCACTTTTTCGGGCTTCACTTATTTGTTCGGTTGTTTCTTTTTAATTATCATGGGGTATTTCTTAACTCCGAATCATGCCTTCGGTGAAGGATCGGTTTCTAAAATGACGACCCTGATTACGACGATTGTTTCGGCGGTCGGTCTGGCTTTGTATTTCTGGGCAACGCTCTTTTATAAAAAGCCGATTATCATCAAAGATGTCGAATTTGATATTCCGAGTTTCAAAATGGCTTTGGCGCAGACTTTTCTCGGCGGTGCCGATATTCTGCTGGCCTCATTGGTTCTCTATTTTTCTTTGATACCGTTTATTGATATTCCGTTTGACATTTTCATCGGCGTCTTTATCATTGCGCAGGTTTTGGGTGTTTTCAGTCAGGTTCCCGGCGGGTTGGGCGTTTTTGAAGGCCTGTTCCTGTTCATCATTCCCGGCGGCGGAGACAATACGGCCAAACTGTTTGGCGCTTTAATCGCTTATCGAATCATTTATTATCTGCTGCCGCTTGTTGTTTCCGGTATCGTTTTGTTTATCTATGAATGGTATATTAAATTTGATAAGAGACGCCGTTTGGAGAAAATATAAATGTGGGCCGTCTATGCTCTGTTATCTGCCTTTTTTGCGGCTTTAACTTCGATTTTGGCCAAAATCGGCATTGAGGGTGTCAATTCTAACCTCGGAACAGCCATCAGAACGGTGGTTGTTCTGGTTATGGCCTGGGGAATTGTCTATATTACCGGTGTGCAGAACCAAATCAGCCATATTTCACAAAAAAGCTGGTGGTTCTTAGGTTTGTCCGGTTTAGCGACCGGTGCTTCGTGGCTGTTTTACTTCAAGGCTTTGCAGATTGGTGATGCTTCCAAAGTGGTTCCGGTTGATAAATTCAGCGTTGTGATTACGATTATCATGGCCTTTATTTTCCTGCATGAAGCCGTGACGGCCAAGGTCATTGCCGGTGCGCTTTTGATTACGGCCGGAACGTTGGTGATGATTTTTTAATCCGGTTTGTTATTGCCCTAAATAGCTGTTGACGTCCATTTCAAAGGTTTCTTTGAAACTTATCGGGTCGTCATACTGAAACTGCAGGTTATGGAGTTTTCTGTAGCCGGTTTGTTCGCCGTCTTCAACTTTGACCAGTACGATTTCCAGCGGGTCGCTGAGCTGATAAGCCTGAATATAATTATATTCACGGTCTTGCTGATAATTGATGATTTGAAAATCATACACATTGGTATAAAGCTCATCATAATATTGCTGCAACAGATTGACAGTCTGCGGGCAGCCGTAACACTGGCTGTTGCTGGTAAAAACGTAAATAATCGATTTTTCGGGCTTGGGGTAAGCTTCTTCCAGATATTGATTGAAAGATAAATCAGGATTGTAGCCGCCCTGATAAATCAGCTGTTCGGCATATCCGGTACTGCAGCTGACAAACAGAGCCATCGCCGTTAATAAAACTTTTTTCATATGCTCCTCCGGTTTTCAGATGGGGGAACAAGCCTCTTTCAGCCAGACTTTGACTTCATCATCAACCAAATCCCGAACTTTTTCGAATACGGTTTGGTGATATGTGTTAAGCCATTCGATTTCCCCGTCACTTAAGAGATATTTATTAATCAGGCGTTTATCAATAGGAACTAAGGTCAGGTATTCAAATTTAAGGCTCTGATTATCAAACTCCGGATTGTCAGCTTTGCAGACATAAGCCAGATTTTCAATGCGGATACCATATGCGTTTTCTTTATAATAACCGGGTTCGATTGAGTTGACCATGCCGGGTTCTATGCTGTGGGCACAGGCTGAGGAAGACAGGTTTTGCGGCCCTTCATGCACATTAAGAAAACAGCCGACGCCGTGGCCGGTGCCGTGGTTATAGGTTTTTCCCTGCTGCCACATTTGCCGCCGGCAAATCGTATCAAGGGCGGCTCCCTTGCTTCCTCTGGGAAAATATGCGGAGGCCAGTTCAATATGGCATTTCAAAACCAGCGTAAAATCATCAATCATCTGCTGGGTTGGCGAGCCGATGGCAATCGTGCGGGTGATGTCGGTGGTTCCGTCATAATATTGGGCGCCGCTGTCAAGAAGCAGCATGGAGCCGGCCGTTAATTCAAGATTGGTTTCCGGTTTGGGCTGATAATGGACAATTGCGCCGTTGGGGCCGAAGCCGGCAATCGTCTCAAAACTGTTGCTGTAATATAAATCTTGCTTTTTGCGGAAGTCGTCCAGTTTGGCGACAATATCCAATTCGGTTTGGCCTTGCCAGTTGTTGTCAAGCCAATGCAAAAATCCGGCCATTGCCGCTGCATCGCGCAAATGGGCTTGTTTGATACCCTGCAGTTCAACCGGGTTTTTTATGGCTTTTTTATCTTGTGGCAAATCGGGAACGTGTTTGATATGTTCCCAATCTCTGAAAAAACTATAAACGATTTGCGGAATGTTGTGGCGCGGGGTACCGAGCTTGTTTTTTTTGAATTTTTTGAGCTTTTTACCGAGTTCGGAAAGGGGCAGAACATCTGGATAATCCAGGTGGTTTCCGAAAAGCGTGATTTTGCCGCCTTTTTCAACCAAAGCATAAGCACGCAGGACAGGAGAATCGGGCAGGGCGTCTGAACGCAGATTCATCAGCCATGAAACGCTGTCGGCAGCAGTGATTAAAAAGCCGTCTAAATCGTTTTTTTCCATCCATTCAAGGATATCAGAAACTTTTTCCTCGACGGTAATGCCGGCATATTCGATTTTGTGCTCAAAAACATGAACCGGCTTATCGGACAGCCTTGTTCCCAGAATCCTTTTGCTGTCTTCAATCAATTTGATATGCGGCAGCTGGCGGCTGATAAATGAATATTCCGTTGCGGGCAGGCACCAAGGGTCATACATAATTTTGACCGCACGGCCGGTTTCAAAGGTCCGTACCAGCCAGGAATAGGGAGAGGAACCGCTGACACAATGAATTTCAACCTCGTCGGGGTTTGTTTCCAGCCGTGACTGAATTTCATAACGCCCGTCTGTGAACAAAACGGCTTTATCCTGAAGAACGAGCAGGTTTGCGGCCGAACCGCTGAAACCGGTCAGTTCCAGAATTTTGTTTTCTTCCGGCAGAATATCTTCACTGACAAACATATTGTTGCGGGTGACATAATAGGCGTCGATTTTGTGTTTTTTTAAACAATTTTGCAGTTCAGCCAAAGTCATGCTATTTCTCCATAACGGCAGCGCGCCAGTTATCCAGTTCAAACAATTTTACCAATTTGAGCCCTTGTTTTTGGTGCTCGCCCAAAACCCAGTCAACCTGGTCGTCGACAAAGCCTGACAAAATGCAAAAACCGCCCGTTTTAAGATTTTGATATAAGTCCGGCGACATTTCAATCAACGGTCTGGCTAAAATATTGGCAAAAATTGCATCATACGGGGCGTTGTTTTTGACCAAGTCGGAATGATATCCGTCACTGACTTCGACAGTAAACTGATTTTGCAGGCTGTTGTCGAGAGCGTTTTGTCTTGTGACCCAGACGGCTTCTTCATCAATATCAACGGCTGTTATTTTACTCTCCGGCCAAAGCTTGGCTGCAGCGAGAGATAAAATTCCCGATCCGGTTCCGATATCAAGAATATTGATTTTACGGGGTCCCTTAAAACCTGCGTCCGGTCTGTTGATGTCGGTATGCTTATTCAGCCAGCTGATGGCTCTGAGGCAGCTTTGCGTGGTTTGGTGGCTGGAGCCGAAAGCAGTTGCGGCATAGATTTTGAGCGCCAGCTTGTCGGTTTTGGGCGCTTCTTTTTCATGAATGCCGTAAATCAGAAAATCTTCCACTTCGACCGGTGCAAATTCAATGACATAATCTTTCAGCCAGTTTTGGCTTTCCAGAAAGCTGATGTCATAGGCCGGCAGTTCAATGCCTCCGGTTTTGGCGGCCTTTATAAAATCAGCCTCGTCAAAAGCGGCGTTTTGATAGGCAATATACTGTTCTTGGCCGTCGTCCTGATAATTGCAGGATACGACATTAAAATATTCTTCTAAAAATTCGCTTAAGTCAGCGGGATATTCGCTCATCGGGGCAAAGCTGATTTGCCAGCAGGAACCTGCCTTTTGGCTTTGCCAGCAGTCATTTTGGTTATTCATTATTTTTCCTAAAAATTATAATCATTTATTTACTAAGTATAATTTATATTATAATAATTGTAAAAGCATTAAAATTTTAGTGAGAAATTTGATGAAAAAAGCTCTTGTCCTGTGCAGTTTGTTTTATTTGAGTTCCTGTGTTTATGCCGGTGAAGTCGACGTGTTGGGAAGCCGCCGCACGTTTTTTGATTCTTTTCAGTCATACAGCATAGATTTTCGCGATAATTCGCCGCATTTGGTCAAGACAGAATATGTCAATGAAAAAAGTTTCAAACGCAATGAAATCCTTACTGCTTTCAAAGGTTATTCCGTTCTCAGCGATAAAACTTTTGTCCGCAGCTATTATGTGACGGAAAAGGTCAGAGCCGTTGGCAATGTGGTGCTGAGTAACGTTTCGGCGCCTTATCGTTTCAAAAATAATCAGACGATGAATATTCTCGGCTATACTTGGATTGACGGGGTTAAATATAGTCTGGTCGCAACAAACGAACTGCCGAATTATGTGGTTTTGTTTAACAGCGAGAGTGGCAAACTGTTTAACCAGACCGGTCATATCAAAGACGGCCGTTTGGTTCTGCTGCGTCAGGATTTTGTCCCCAGTAATCCTGATTTTCATTTTGAGCCGATTTTTACGACAACGACGGAGCAAAGCAAACCGGTTAAAGGTTTTGACATCAAATATGACGGCTTACGTCTGAACCGTATGTGGTTTGTTTATTACCTGTCTCTTATACACATCTCCGAGCCCACGAGACGGAGCTACATCTC
>URWU01000103.1 GCA_900551585.1 uncultured Alphaproteobacteria bacterium
GGCTTGGGAATCGTGTTGATTTGTTTATCGGCCTGGTTGTTTTTGGGACAAAAGCCGGACTGGCCGGCAATCCTCGGAATGACGATGATTATCGGCGGTGTCATTTGTATTAAATTTTTCTCTAAAGCGTTATAATTATTAGATTTAAGGTTAAAAGGTAAAAAATATCAAAAAAATATGAAAAAAATGCTTGCAATTTTTTTCGAGTATGGTATTTAATATCTCGTTCTAACCAATGCGGGCGTAGCTCAGGGGTAGAGCGCAACCTTGCCAAGGTTGATGTCGAGGGTTCGAATCCCTTCACCCGCTCCAATTCAAAGCCTTGTTTTTACAAGGCTTTTTTCATGTCTAAAGCCTAAAATCCTCAAAAATTCTTTACCTCAAATTACTTCAAAAAGCCTCTGAAATTTGCTGCTGAAAGTTTATTCATTTTTCTGGCATCGCAGCATGAAAAAGCTATAATCAAATAAACTGAATTAATGTTAAGGAATATAAGATGGCGGAAAGTTTGTTTGACAGGATTTTAACACCAAAGCGGCTGCGGCCTTCCGAGATTAAAAATCGCGATGCTTTAGATGAGTTTCTGAGTGATAAGTCACGCATTATTTATTCGTCTTCGTTTCGGCGTTTGCAGCAAAAAGCGCAGGTTTTTTCTTTGGAAATTGATTCCAGTGTGCGCTCGCGTTTGACCCATTCTCTGGAAGTTGCCGATATCGGCCGTATTCTGGCTACCAAAATCGGCCGCAGTCTTCAAAAAGATGATGTCATTATTGCCGAACAGGCTGTGGAAATTGCCGCCGTGGTTGAAAATGCCTGTCTGATGCATGATATCGGTAATCCGCCGTTCGGTCATCTGGGTGAGGCGGCAATTATCAAATGGGCGCATGAACATTTGCGAATTATTGCCGAAAAGGCGCAAATTGATTTTGCCGGACTTGGTATCCTAACCCGCGATTTTTTTGAATTTGACGGCAATCCGCAAGGGATACGCATTGTCAGCCGTTTGCATTGTGAAAAAGATAAATACGGCCTTAATCTGAGCCTGCCGTCGCTGTTGTGCGGTGTGAAATATGCCCGGGCTGCCGGAGAAGAAGCACCGCAAGGCGTGGCTATTAAAAAGAAGGCCGGTTATTTTCAGTCAGAACTGCCGGTGGTTGAAAAAGCCTATCAAGAGATGTCCCGTTCTAAGGGCTGCCGGTTCCCGCTGACATATATTATGGAAGCGGCAGATGATATTTCTTATTGCCTGAGTGATATTTCTGACGGGATTGCCAAAGGAATTATTACCCCGGCACAGTTCTTGGAAGAATTTCGCAAATTATGGGCTGAGATTTACGGCAAAGAAGAAATTCCGGTTAAATCTCTGGCGCAAAGCAGGGTTGAAGATTTTGGCGTTGACGTATGCATTGATGTCAGCCACAAAGCCGTTGAAGCGGCGGCCGCGGAATATGTGCGGCGTTATAAGGAATTTTGTGATGGTGATGCCGGAGAATTGATAACCGAAGATTTGCCGCTTGGCAAGGTTTTGAAAGTTATCAAGAAATTTTCCGGCAAGCGGATTTACAGTTCGGTTGAAGCAGAGAGTATTGAACTTTCGGGTTTTGCGGTTTTATCCGGGTTGCTGACAAATTATTTTGGTAAACTGCTTGAGCTTCCGCATGATGATTTTGCCCAAATGGTTAACGGCGACAGGCTGAAAGGGCGTGAATATGAGCAGCGTTTGTTTAACCGCCTTTCAGAGCGCTGCCTGCGCAGTTATAAGTTTCAGCTTGAGGAATGGCTGGCAAATGACAAAGCTGTTGCCCTTTACGGAGCGAAGAATCTGGAATGGTGGCTGCGTGTTCATCTGATTATTGACCATATCAGCGGCATGACCGATAATTATGCCTTGTCGGAATATCAAATTCTTGAAGGAATAAAAATTAATCAAAAGGGCTGATAATTGGCTGCGGGGTATTATATTGATTCCGAAAGAACAAGACAGGTGAAAAATGCCCCGAATTTTAGCAGCGCTTAAAAATTGGTACCGCAGAGAGAAAAACTATATCGACCATTGGTTTGATATTGATGAAAGGTTGCGGTTTGTTGTTGTCGGTTTGGTCAATACCGTTATCCGCTATCTGATTTTCGTCGGGCTCGGTTTGTGGTGGTCTGTTGCCTATTATCAGCGGATTCTGCTGGCATCGTGGCTCTTGTCTTCACTGACGGCTTTTCTGGCTTATAAAATTCTGGTTTTTGCAACGGAAGGCAACCATCTGCGGGAATATCTCAAATCGCTGACCGTGTGGACTATCAGCTATTTTTTGAACGCAGCGATGTTGGAACTTTTGGTTAAAAGATGGGGACTCAATGCCTATCTGGCGCAGGCAATGGCGATTGCCGTTATTACGGTCATTAATTATCTGTTGTTTAAACATTATGCGTTTAAGCAGAAAAAAACCGGCTTCTGGGAAAAGCTTTACGGGGTTTTTGATGAGAAGAGTTAAAAACTCAGTCTGATGCCGGCCGTTAATTCATTGATGTTGTCAAAATAGTGAATGCCGGAATTGATTGATGTGTAATGATACATCATACGCAGGCCGACATGGCGGTTGAAGTTGACCTGCATGCCAAGGCCGAAACGCGGGCCGTAGCAGTCCAAGTCACCTTCGTCCAAGGCGTCTAAATCTCCCTCAAATTCATATTTGATAAAACCGACAGAGCCGACAAAATCAATATATTCATTGGTGGGCAGCTGCAAAACAAAATCAGCGCCGTAAGCTTTGAGCTTTGAATTGACGCCGTTGTCATTGTTTGTTTCGTCATAAGTTTGGTAAAAGGCCTCAATTCCGACGCCTTTGACGCTGACGCCGATGACGGGGCCGACAATGTTATAGTTGTCATTGAGGTAAGAATCTGCTCCGTTATTATAGCTGAAATGCGAGCGGCTGAAATCGGCGCCGAGAACCAAATCGGCTTTTGCAGGAGCGGCAGTTAACAGGCAGCAAATCGCCAGCAGAGGGAGAAGAAGGTTTTTTTTCATGACTTACCTCACAACAGTAGAATTTTTACAGCCCAAGTCTAACGCTAATTTCTTAAATATCAATTAAGTAATTATTTGCATAATATTTTTTTATGCTCTAAGCTGATTTGAGTTAATTTTTTCTGGAGCTGAAAATGAAGCACATTATGCATTTAATGCGTTTTTCTTTTGATAAGATTGTCAACGGAACCAAGCGTGTCGATTTGCGCCTTTATGATGAAGAACATAAGAAAATCAAACTGAATGACATTATTGAATATGTGCGCGAAGGCGGAGAGGAACGGCTGGTTTGTCTGGTGCGCGGAATTATGATTTTTGAGCGTTTTGATGATTTGATTGAGCTGACGCCGACAAAAATGCTCGGATATGATAATAAAGAGGAAGTTAAAGTCAGGGCTAACCGGATTTATAGTTTTGAAGATCAAATGATTAACCATGTGATGGGGATTATCATTATGCCGCTGCAGGTTGTCGGGGTTGAAAAAGAGCATGGCGATGAATATCTTCCCAACAACAGGAATAAAGCACTGGAACTGAAAAACAGCGAAATCAGAGACTTTTCAAAAGTTCGGCAGCAGGAAGAAGAGGAAGAGCATTGGAAACCTATCAGCCAGCATATCGAGCATAATGAAAATGAGGGAATTTCCGAAGAAGAAAAAGCGGAAGAGCTGTTAAAACTGCGTTTGAGGAAAGGACAAGACTATGAACGATAATTGCTTTTTAGAAGCGGTTGAAAAACGCCGTTCGATTTATAATCTGGGCAGTAAACAGATTGTGAGTCCCGATGAAATTATGGAAAAAATCAATGCTGCCGTCAAATATGCTCCCTCGGCATTTAATTCGCAATCTGCGCGGGTTCTGGTATTGTTCGGCGAAAATTATAAGTCTTTCTGGAAGAAGGTTTTAGAAACTCTGCGGCAGATTGTTCCGGCTGATAAATTTGCAGCGACAGAAGAAAAAATTAAATCTTTTATGGCCGGATATGGGACTGTTTTGTTTTTTGAAGATGAAAATGTTGTTAAAAATCTGCAGGAGAAATTTCCTCTTTATAAAGATAATTTTCCGAAATGGTCGCTGCAATCAAGCGGTATGCTGCAATTTATTGTCTGGACGGTATTGGAAAATGCCGGTTTGGGCGCCAGCCTGCAGCATTATAACCCGTTGATAGATGACGAAGTTGTCAAAATGTTCGGCGTGCCCGAGAGTTGGAAATTATGGGCGCAAATGCCTTTCGGCAGTGTTGGTGAGCCGGCGGGAGAAAAAACATTTCTGCCTTTGGAAGAACGGGTTAAAGTTTTTAAATAATACTTGCAAAATTTGCTTTTTGCTTTTATTACTGTTCTGTCATAAGGAGAGATGGCAGAGTGGTCGAATGCGATTGACTCGAAATCAGTTGTACTCGTGAGGGTACCCAGGGTTCGAATCCCTGTCTCTCCGCCAATTACAAAAGAAGCACCCTTGTGGTGCTTTTTTTGTAATTGATGAATATAGTCAGGATTTGAACCCTGGAGAAAGGGTTCGACTACCAGCGAAAGGCGGGCGGGAGAACGCCGGTTGGCGAAAGCCGATGAGCGCCTGTGCAACTCAAGCGTAGCGCAGAGTAATCCCTGTCTCTCCGCCATTTTGAAAAAAGCTGCCTTTAGAGGTGGCTTTTTTATTAATGATGAGAGTAATCGGATTTTGTGACGCAGCTAATTACTGCCTCTCCGTTATAAGATATGCTCTTTTGAAATTCAGCCTGAAAATCTAGAAAACCTTGACTTTGAGCGAGTTGGAAGTTAGGCTCTCTACAAAATGACAAGATTCAACCATTTTCGAACTTTTTAAGGGATATCAATGAAACTATTTTGCAGAGCTATCAAAAAAGAAGATTTATCAAAGTGGGAAAAATTAGCGAAATCTGAGTTTTTAGAAGAAGACTTTTGTTCTGAACAATATCTCTTGAATAAATGGGCTTGTTTAAAAGGCTGGGTGGTGATGACCTCGGAAAAAGAATGGATTGGCTGTTGCTTCATTGATTCTAAGTTGCATCATTATAATCCGAAGGGAATACATTTTTTGGAATATTGTGTTTTTCCAAAGTTTCGGGGACAGCATTATGCGAAATATCTGCTAAAACTACAATTTGACCATGCAATAGGATTTAAGAAAAGTGTTTGCATAAATCCTAATAATACTCCTTCAATATCACTGGCAACTAAATACGGCTTCAAGCCGGTAGAACTTCATAAAACTTGGATGATTTATATTTGTGAGGCTGACTACTATCCTCCGGAATTGAAAAATCTTGAGCTTGAAATGCTGGAAGAATAGATAAAATCTGATAACTGAAAGCTAAACGGATGAAATATAATATTGTTCATTATCGAGATAGAAATTTAATTCTTGATGATGTTATCTCCAAAATGATAAATCTTGTCAAAGAGGTTTATGATAATGAGTCAGCAGAAGAATTTAGAAAAGAGCTCAATGGAAAATTTACTTATGAGTATACCGTTATTTTTGATGAAGCTCATGATAAATTGGTTGCACTGGCTTGTTTATGCAAATCCGGTATTGATTTTGATGTGTGGGAGTTTGCGTGGGATATGGTCTGTGAAGAATACAGAGGCCAAAAACTTGGAAAAATGCTAAATGATGAGAGAATAAAGCGGGTCCAAGAATACGGGGGCAAAAAGATATTGCTTGTGACAAAAAAAATGTGGCATTTTGAACGTCATAATTTTCATACCGTTTGCACTTTTGAAAATGGCGACAACCTTATGGTTTGTGAGTTATAGTTTATTTAATTAATATAATTTCAATTATTTTTTCAGAAAATGTCGAAATTTTGTCTATTTATTGCCTGTCTCTTATACACATCTGACGCTGCCGACG
>URWU01000104.1 GCA_900551585.1 uncultured Alphaproteobacteria bacterium
TACGAGATGTAGCTCCGTCTCGTGGGCTCGGAGATGTGTATAAGAGACAGACTAGAATCTTATACTCGGCGGCATTTAAAATGATGAAATCGGTCAGTTTCAGCAGTTCGTCTTCCATTTGCGGAGAATAGAACAAAGCCGACTGCACCAAAAACAATTCGCCGTACCAGCGCAAAACTTCCGCTGCTTCTTTCTGAGCCTGCGGCGGAATCCGAAAAGCCACAAAATCAGGTTCGGCTTCAGAGGCAATCATCGCCGCATGACGCGTGGCTTCGGCGCTCAGTCCCAAAAACTTTTTGCCCAGCTGTTTTTGCAGCGGCTTGATAAATTTGGCGTATTTATCATCCACTTCGCGAATAATCAGCGCGCCGTCCAAGCCTTGCTCCAAACAGGCAGCGGCAGCATTTTCACCGACGCTCAGAACCAATTTATCTGAAGCCTCAGCCGCTTTGAGAATTTTCGGATTGGAATTTTCATCAACCAAATAGCAGCAGATATCATCATTGTTTATCAATGCCTCGTCTGCGGCACCTATCTTGAGTATAAACTTTGGCATAACATTTCTTTGTTGTTGAAAAAGTTGAATTTATGTTTATTATGCTCTGAATATACGGGAATAATCTTTGAAATGAAAGAGAAAACTGTGACTGATACCAAAAAAATTGAATTCACGCAGACCGGCAATGCTCTGGCCGAACTGAGCGAGGTTCTGGTGAAACTCAACGGCATTATAGATGAGAAAAAAGACCAGCTGAGTTCCGCTAAAAAAAAGCAGGAATCCGAGTTGAGCGATAATTCCAAACGTTTGGAAATTCTCAAAAGTTCTTCCCAGAACATCATCAAAAATATTGACGCAGTTATCATGAAATTGGATAAAGTTTTAGAAAACGATGACACAAGTAACAATAACAATTAATTCACGCGAATATGCAATTGCCTGTGAAGACGGACAGGAAGTCAGAATCTTACAATTAGCCCGGGTTTTAGATGAAAAAGCCAAGCTTTTGACTCAGGCCGGCGGCCAGATTAACGAGAATATGCTGCTGGCCATGATCGGGCTGCTGCTGGCCGATGAACTCAGCGAACTCAGAAAAGGAAATATCCCCCAAAGTAGTAAGCCGGAGGGTGTGGATAACCAGCGACTCCTTGAATTAGACAGCGATTTGGCAGGCAAGATAAAAACTTTGATAAATGAAATAAATTCTGTTGCAAATCGTATAGAATTATTGTAACCTAAAATCATAGAGGGATGGCTGTCTGGTTTGTATTTCCGCAGATCTTCCGAGCCAACATTATATTTAAGGGAGTTGTCACTGAGCAGATCGTGGTCTGTTTATCACAACACCCACTTTAGAAAAGCGGTTCGATAAGAATGTATCCATACGGCTAAGACGGCTTCCCTCACATAAGTTTAACAAAACCCCTGTTTTAGGGGCTTTTTTGTTGGAAATACCTGAAATTTCCAATGAAGCGGAAGCTGGGAAATATGATTAAAACAGTTTGTTTTTGAGGGCTTTTGCGCTTTGAAAACCATATTTTATGATTAGAAAAAGAAAGAAAATAAATTGAAAATTATCTATTGCGGAGATGTTGTGGCCCGCGCCGGCCGGGAAGCAGTTTTAAATAATCTTGAGAACCTGCGCCGGACTTATCAGCCGGACTTTATTCTCGTCAATATTGAAAATGCGGCGCACGGTTTTGGGGCAACTCCGGGAATCTGCCGCGATTTTCTTGATAAAGGCGTTGACGCTCTTGTTACCGGAAATCATGTTTGGCAGCAGCGCGAACTCATTCCTTTTCTCGGTGAATGCAAAAGAATCATCCGCCCGCTCAACTATCCGGAAAATCTGCCAGGCAAAGGGTTTTGCGAACTGGAACTGCCGAACGGCAAAAAGCTTTTAATTATTCAATTACTCGGACGCTTGTTTATGGAAGCCGTCGATTGTCCGGTGGCCGCGATTGAAAAACTTCTCAAAAACTACACGCTCGGCCGCAATGTCGACGCCATTTTTGTTGATATCCATGCCGAGGCCACCTCTGAAAAATTATCCATGGGCTGCTATCTTGACGGCCGTGTTTCTGCCGTTATCGGTTCTCATACCCATGTGCCGACCGCAGACGCCAAAATCTGGCCCGGCGGCACCGCTTATCTGACCGATGTCGGTATGTGCGGAGATTATGACTCCGTACTCGGTTTTGACAAGCAGGAACCGATGAATCGTCTGGCCCGTAAATATACCGGCGGCCGGCTCATTCCGGCCAAGGGTGCCGGAACTCTCTGTGCCGTCCTCATCGAAACAGATGACAAAACCGGCCTTGCAACCGCTATCACTCCCATTCAAATGAAGTAAATAGCGCAGGATGATGTTCTACAGGACAATGATTATAAAAAAACGCCATTCACAATGAATGACGTTTTTTTATAAGAGATAATCAAGCTTTTAGAATCTTTCTCCCGGTTTCTGCTCGCGTACACCCTCAACACGGACGGTAAATATCACCTTGCCGTTATTGTTTTCAATGTAGTGCAGACGACAAAATGCAACCTGGCCGTTCATAAAGAAAACATCTTCATTTTCGAGCAGTTTGACGACAATGCCGGCATTGTTATTGTCGTAGAAAACCGGTTTGCTGCTTTTGACCAAAGCACGATATAAAAATCCCAGCCAATATTTTTCAAAGTGGTCTTCAGATTTATTCTGCATTCCCTCTTTGTAAATTTCGTTATCGCGTTCACCGAATTTGAAACCGCAATCATAAGATACAGTCCGTTTTTTATGACGCGGATCGGCATTTTCGGGAAGCAGATTTTTCGGGCGGATTTTTTTGAAATATTTGACATAGTCCTTATTGACAATATCCAATACTTCAACATCTTTGAAATCACCAAAAGGATAAAGCCTGATAATTCTGACCAGAAGGTTTTCTCCGTCAACGGGAACCAAACCGTTTTTGCGTTTGATATTTGCCCAGTCACCGTCGGCAAATTTTGCCTGACTGCCGTTAGCCTGGCATTTGGCAAGGTAGACTTCGCCTAACTTGTAAATCCCTTTTTGAGCCAGACTGTCCTGCTTGACAAACTCCAGCACCTTTGCTTCATCCCAAGGAGACGGAATTGAAAAACCGCTCGGTTCGGCAATTTCCTCATCATCCTCTTCTTTGGCTGAAGTTTCCGGTTCGGGTTCTATTTCCGGTTCCGTATCAAGTTCCAATTCTTTGACCCGGTAATAATCTTCAACAGGCTGTAAGCCGCGGCAGACTACTCTGGTTCCTTCTTCCAAGACCTGAAAACCCGGTTCGACGCCTTTGTCGGGATTATATAATCCGATGTTAGGCATATCTTGCCAAGGAAATTCGACCACAACAGCCTGAGTTCCGGAAAACTTGACTTCTGCTTTTTGATAAGAGTTTGAAAAAACATACTGCATCGGCAGCGATACATACGGAACACCGTTAATGATGTCTGATACTTCGACTTCGATAACATTCCCGACTTTGAGATTGATTCCCTGACGAGAATAAAAGTCATTTGTTTCTGACTTTATCATACCAAGAGCGCCGCCTTTTAATTTTATTTGGACAGCACCATCAATAACGGAACATACTACGCCCTGACGTTTGTCACCGGCCTTAAACAAATTGAACTTTTTTTGCAGTTCTAATAACGGATTAGCCATAATTAAAATGGATTTAAATTAATATTTGAACTATTTGCAAACAAAAATTCACAGCTGAAATTAATCACGCTTGATTAAACATATCACCTCTAAAATAATTGTTTGTTGAAGGTCTTTATATCATAAATCATAAAGCCTCGCAAGCAATTTTTTAGACAAAATTAGAGAAAGTTTATTTTTTATAAATCTGGCTGCCGTAGGGGATTTCCGAACCAATTCCCGCTTTCAGATGTTCTTTGCGCAGAAAGCCCATTTCACCTTCATCAAGCATGACGCGATACCAGATTTCATCGGGAGAAATACCGGTTATGCGTACCGTTGTTCCTTTTTTGAGTTTTTTCATCACGTCAAAATCATCGGCCGGGCCATACATCAGCGGCTGCTCAGAAGTCAGGTGCGCCAGTTTGGAAGCATCGGTGACATCTACCGGAATATTGATGATTTTGCCGACCACCATGTCATCGGCCATAGAGCCGCCGGTACGAAACTGAACTTCCTGATGATAGCTGATTTCTTGCTTTTTATCAAAATAACTCAGCAAATCACTTTCGCTGACAACCTTGACCGAGAAAGGAATCAGCGCGATGAAGACAATTATCAGCGGGATAATCAGCTGGATTAATTTAAGATTGAGATAGTTCCAGGGCTTGAGCTTCAACTGCGGCTGAACGGCCAGCTTATCCATCAGCTTTTTCAAAAGCTGTTTTTGATACGGCGACGCATAACTCCCGGCCTGCAAAGCCGACATAAAAGCATAATCCTTCTTATTATCCTGTTCATAAGCCAGCGCATTATGAACCAGAAGCTGATAATTTTCTTTGGCATTGGCGCCGATATTATTGAAGTTGGCGCTCAGAGCATGGATATTATAAAGCAAAGCCTGGGGGCTCCACCAGCCGAGGAACCAGTTTTTGGCCGAAGTTTTGAAAACCTCGCGCAGCGCTTCGTCATAATTGCAGACTTCATCGGTTTTGCGTTTGTCTGCTGCAGCGATTTTGCCGACAACATTCCACAAACTGACGGCGCGGACATTCAAATCAAACTGGCCTTTGCGGTTTTTATAAACTTTCAGGGCAAACATGGCCGGAAACTTTTCTTTGGGATAAGCCGAGCATAACAAATCATAAGTCAGGCGTTTGTCATCATCGCTGATGACATCATAAGCCACAGCCAGTTTTTGAAAATTTTCTTTGGCCTCGTCACTCGGATTATGATCCGGGTGCCACTGTTTGGCTCGTTCACGATAATTGAGTTTGATTTGCGTATCATCAGCGTCAAAATCAACTCCTAAAATTTGATAATAGCCCAAGGCGTCATTGCTGTAAGTTTCAGACATCAGATGTAAATACCATGTTTTAAAGTTTTATCCCTGACTTCATCATCGCATACTTTTATAAAATTTTCTTTAACATTGATTTTGACATTGCCGGCATAATCAAGATTGCTGAGCGTGGTTTTGAATAACCGCAGAATATTGGCATATAAATCATCGCCAACCTCTTTGGAAGTGCGGATAATCAGGTCAAAACGGCGGTCTTTGACAAAGGAGAAACCGTCAAACTGAAAATCGCCGAGAACCGAAAAACTGGTATCAACCACAAATCTGGTGGCATATTTATCTTTTTTGGGACGGTTTTTATTTTCTTCATCATCGGCAAATTTTTTAATCGCAACACGGATTTTGCTGATACTGTCTCCGCTGAAAAACGGAATTTCAACCATGCGCCAGCTGACACCCTCGCGATTTGTCGCATTCATAAAGCCGTTAAGACGGTTGGCAACTTCCTGCCCTTCGGCTCCGGCTGTCTGCAATTCTTTGACCACGGCTTTGCCGAGCCAGGCTTCCAAATCATGGGTCATGGCTCCTTTGATGAAGTTGACCATATTGGGCAGCATATTATCATTAAAAGCCGGAAATTTGGCAATAATCTTGGCGCTCAAATCCTGACGCTCAATTTCTTTCAGAGGTTCAAACAGCGTGAGGATACTATGCAGAGAATGAGACGTTTGCGGCGCCGGCGTCAGGCCGGAATTGAGCAGCGGGCGCAGAGAGGTTAAGTCTTCAACCAGCTTGGCCGAAGAAATTAAATCTCCGAGATTTACACGCGGCGAGCGTTCCGGAAAAATGATATCCCTGATTTCCAACCTGTCTCTTATACACATCTGACGCTGCCGACGCGACTAGTCGAGTG
>URWU01000105.1 GCA_900551585.1 uncultured Alphaproteobacteria bacterium
GAGATGTAGCTCCGTCTCGTGGGCTCGGAGATGTGTATAAGAGACAGTGACAGAAGCATTGGAAAAAAACCGCAAATTATGGACGGTGATTGCCTCTGCGATGAGTGATGACAGTTCTCCCCAGCCGGCAGAAATGAAGAAAAACATATTAACTTTGGCAATGTTCGTCTTCAAAAGAACCATGGAAGTCATGGTTAACCCCACGCCGGAAGGCTTAGGTATCTTAATCAGTATCAACATGAACATTGCCAGAGGCTTGGCTGAGCATGAGCAGGCCTCGCAGGAGTAACCTCCGATAAAATAAAAAAAGCACACTCAATAAACTGACCCGGAATTGTTTCCGGGTCTTTTTTTGCGTTTATTTGCGTCCTGTCGCCACAGGACTTTAATGCATTTCCCTTTTATATTCTCATTGTTTCAATGCCGCGTCTTAGTATGCCGACATCGTCGGCAGTGCCGCCGCTGATTGCGCTGAAATCCGCAGGCAGCAGCGCGGTTTGAAAAATAAGAGAGTAAGATTAGCTGACTTTTGCCGCTGGGCGCCGCCCAGTTTGGCATGGTATTTGCATAGAGAATGGAAGATTGAATTTTTTAGCAGGATTTTGAGCTATGGATATTAACGAATTAAATAAGATGAGCGTAACCGCATTGTTCGGCAAACTGACTTCGCAGCCGAACGCCGGCGCCGGAGCAGGAAATGCTTTTGCCAGTCTGCTGGGACAAGCTAATGCTGCGGATATGCTCCCCGGTGTTTCTGAAGATACCCGCCCGGTTGAGAACAAGCCGGTTAGCAACACTGAGGCTAAAGTTCGTCCGGATAGCGGTGCTGATAAAAGCAAAGAGACCGCTCCTGCTGAAAAGAATAATAAAAAAGTTGATAATAAAAAACCGGCCAAAGCCGACGACAGCAAAGCTGCTGTTAAAAAAGACAATGTAAACACCGTTGAGGAAGAAGTTTCCGGCGAAGAAAATAAAGCCGGTGAGGCTAAAGGTGTTGATGTTGCGGCGATGATGATGGTTCCGGTTGCAGAGCCTTTGGCTCCGACAGCAGAAGCTGAAGGAGTTAATCCCTCCGAGGCCGTGATTGCGGTAGACGGCGCTATGGCAGATGGTGCCGCTCTCGAGGGTTCTGGTACAGTTGGCGCGGAAGCCGGAGTGCTTCCCGCCGACTCTATAAATATTTTGGATGCGAACGGCAACAAAATTGAAGATTTTGCCGTTAATCCGGCTGATTTGATTAAACAGCCGATTGTTAAAGTTTTTGATTCGGCCAGCGGTCAGACCAAAGAAATGAGCGGTGCCGAATTGGCTGCTCAGATTTTCGGTGTTGAGAAAACCAATCAAGCTTTGGTTGCTGCCGGAATGCCGGAACTTCCGGTTGAAGTTGCTGCCGGGGCTGCTGATGCGGCTCAGCAGACTGTCGCAGCTCCGGAAGCTGCCGTTGCCGACAATAAAAACTTTGGCGAACAGGTCAAAGAAGCTGTTAAAACGGCTGTTGTCGAAAACGTTGAACAGGCTCCCGTTGAAGATGACGGCGCTGCCGAAACGGTTGTTGCTGCAGCGGTTAAAAGTGCCGGCCACCAGACAAAGACGGAAACGGCTCAGGTTGCCGACGGTGACGATGCGGTTGCCGATGCAGGCGGCGAGGCTGATGTCCAGGCCGCTGAATTGGATAAGATGTTAAACGGCCGGCAGGTTAAAGTGGAAGTAAATGTTGATGAGGAAAAAATTGCCTACCGCAGCGGTCAGGATTTGGTAAAAGACCGCGTTGCTCTCGATAAGGCTCTGGCCGCCGCTGATGATACTATGTCTGCAAATATGACACCGGCTTCTGCCGGCAACACAACAACCGCTCCGATGACGGTACAGAATAATATGCCGGCTCAGGCTGTTGCTCCGGTGAATGTCCAGGCTGTTGCCGCTGCTGCAGATGATGCGGCGCCGCAGACTGCTTCGGTTGCCGAGGTTGGCGGAATTTCTTCTAATGTAGCCGGTCATGCAGCCGGTGCTTCCGGAAGCGAATTTGTCAATGCCGCTAAAGCCGAAGCAAATAATAAAACAAATGACGCTTCTTTTCGCGATGTCTACAAAGGCATGAGCAAAGAAGCCGTCGACCAGGTGAAAGTCAATATTACCAAGTCAGCCGTAAAAGGGGTTGATACCATTGATGTTCACCTAAAACCTGAAGAACTGGGACGCATTGAAATTAAAATGCACATTAAGGACGGAAAACTTCAGGCTCATATCGTTTCCAGCCGTCCGGAAACAATGGAAGCTCTGCAAAAAGAAGCTCAGAGTTTGGAAAGAGCATTTAACGATGCTGGTTTCCAAACCGATGAAAACAGTTTGAGTTTCAGTTGCCGCGATGATGGTCAGCAGGCCAATCAGCGTCAGGAACAGGAAAATCAGCTGCGTCAGTTCATCGGCGAGGTTTTTGAAACAGAAGCAAACGGCGAAATTTTGAGTGCCGAAGCCGCTAACCAGAATTGGACTGCGGAAAAAGGCCTGAACATCAAAGTTTAGCTGAATAGGGAGAACGACCATGGTAGATGTAAGCGGAATTACCGGATATGTAGGGAGCGGAAATAATAATACAAATTCCAGCTCGCAGACTTTATCCGCAGATATGAACACATTTTTGACCCTTTTAACCACTCAGTTAAGGTATCAGGATCCTCTTGATCCGATGGATACGGCTGAGTTTACCAACCAATTGGTTCAATATTCTGCAGTTGAGCAGTCTATTCAGACCAATGAAAAATTAGATTCTTTGTTGTCTTTGAACATTGCCAATTTGGGTGCGCAGGCCGTTTCTTATATCGGCAAAACCGCTCAGGTTCTGGGTGACGTTATGCCGCTTGAAAACGGCAAAGCCAAAGCAACTTATACTTTTGACAAAGACGTATCCTCGGCAACAATTACGGTTAAGGATATGAACGGTAAAATTGTTTACAGCGAGTCTGCAGAAAAGACCAGCGGTACACACGAATTTACTTGGGACGGTAAAGATTCCAACGGCAATCAGTTGGAAGACGGCGCTTACCAGATTGTGGTAACCTCCACTGTTCCGAAGGGCGAAAGCTCGGCTAATGTCACCACCACCGTTTTCGGTAAGGTGACCGGTGTGGCCAGCGACGCCAACAACGTATATGTCGGTCTGGGTGATGCGGTAACGGCTCAGTTGGGCGATATCGTCACCATTCGTAACGACGACTATTTTGATAAAGATACAACTCCTCCAGCTCCGGATGAAGGCGGCGACGGCAGTGAAGACGGCGGCGACGGTGAAGGCGGAGAGGGCGGTGAAGAAACTCCTCCGGCAGAAGGCTAAGGAAAAACAACCCCCATCAGAAGGCGGAAAACAGCATAGGTTAAAACCTCATGCCATATTATATAAAACTTTAGGAGAATAAAAATGAGTATTTTTGGTGCAATGCAATCAGGTATTTCGGGAATGGCCGCACAGTCCAGTGCCATGGGTTCCATTTCTGATAATATCGCCAACGTAAACACCATCGGTTACAAAGGCAACAATGTTGCTTTCCAAACCCTGGTTACAAAACAAACTTCGACCAATTCTTACTCCCCGGGCGGCGTTCAGCCGGTATCCAAACAGGGAGTGAACGTTCAGGGCTTGCTTGCTGCAAACTCTTCTTCGACCGCAATGGCTATTTCCGGCAACGGTTTCTTCGTTGTCAATCAGGCCGCAAAACCGGGCGAAGGCGATATGTGGGCTTATACCCGCGCCGGCGACTTCGGTATTGATGACAGCGGTTATCTGAAAAATACCGGTGGTTTCTACGCTCAGGGCTGGCCTTTGCTGCCTTGGGATAACAACCCGCAGGCCAGCACGGTTGATATCAACGGTATCAAATATATGAAAGCTTATTATGCTTCTGACGGTTCAACTGTATATATTAATGACAACATCGTCGACAGCAAAAACCTGCAGCCGATTAACTTGTCCCGTATCGGCGGTACCGCAACTCCGACTCAGCAGCTGAGCTATGGTGCCAACCTGCCGTCGGGCGACCCTGTTTATGATCCGTCTGTTCCGACAGCCGGCGGCCGCCACTCGGTTTCAGCCCTGATTTACGACAGCTTGGGCAACTCAAGCAACCTGAGCATTACCTACACCAAACAGAGTTCAAACTCTTGGGGCATGTCTGTTAATGTTCCGTCCGGTGCTGCCAATATGGTTTTGTCCGGCAGCTTTGAAAACTCTGACGGCGGTGCTTCCGATGTTTATTATGCTGCCGGCCAGCTGGAGTTTACTTCTATTCCGGCAAATGGCTCAAGCATTACCATTACTGATGATGCAACCGGCGTAAACTATATCTTCGACTTCCTGAATGCCGGTGCAACTCCTCCGGCCGGCGATGCCAATAATGTTCACATTGCCGTTGATATCCAGACCGGCGTAACTTCTGCCAGCGACTTTGTTCAGAAGTTCAATGACGCCATTCAGGCTAATATGCCGGGTGCCAACCGCTTTACCGCCAGCTCGAACAGCATTCAGATTGTTCAGTCTGCAGCCGGCGGCAGCATGAGCATTGACGCCAGCAAAACTTTAGCTTGCGTCCAGTCTGCGGCTAATCCGGTTCTTGAAACAGGTATTCCGACCGGTATCTTTACAATTCCTGAAATTGACGAAGATATCAAAAATACCGCTCGTTTTGACTTCAGTTCAACCGATCAGGCTTCTTATCTCGGTGAGAAGATTACTGTTAACAATGTTGATTATGAATTCGTTAACGGCGGCGCAACCGGTACTCAAATTGACATTTCAGGTGCTTTGAATCCCGACGGTACGGTCAATGTTAAAACTCTGGTCAGCCTGACAGTTGATAAAATCAAAGAAAACGTCAGTGAGCCGGATCGCTTTAATGCCAGCGGTACCAGCATTGAAATTCTGCCGACCGCAACCGGTGATAACATCACCATTAACATGAACGGTTTGGCCGGTGTTACCGGTAAGGTTCGCAACAATGGCGGAACCTGGGTTGACGGCGCTGCTGTTAACAACGGCGAATATACGATTGCCAACCAGTTCAAAACCAACGGTACAGATGTCGAACAGGGCTCGATTGTTCCGGCTGTCCGCTTCAACTCGGACGGTACACCGAAATACTTCTTTGTTGACGATATGTCAATTGAATGGGCTAACGGTGCCGAGAACATGAATAACGGTTACAAACAGGGTACTTCCATCAGTATCGGTATGGGTAACGCCGGTACCAACGATGGTCTGACCAGCTTGTCAGGCAGCTTTACCACCAACTACATCAAACAAGACGGCGCCAAATTCGGCAGCTATGCCGGTGTAACCGTCAACGAAAACGGTGTTGTTACCGCTCAGTTTGATAACGGTGAAACCCGTCCGATTGCAATCCTGCCTCTGGCAACTTTTGCCAACTCAAACGGCATGGGCGCTCTGACAGGTAATGCCTGGATTGAGACTGACGCATCCGGTCAGGCTCTGTTGAGACAAGCCGGAACCAACGGTGCAGGTCAGGTAACGGCCAACGCTCTTGAATCTTCAACCGTTGACCTGGCAACCGAGTTTTCAAACATGATTGTGACCCAGCGTGCTTATTCGGCTTCGACCAAAATCATTACGACAGCTGATGAAATGTTGGATGAACTGACCCGTTTAGTCTAAACTATGCACAGCTGATACAACAATCCTAAAGTTTGGCCCCGTCTTAACCGGCGGGGCTTTTTTAGCATTTAAATCTTAAAAAGCCTGCGCTTGCTTGTGAATATTTAAATTTATCGTTTAACTAAAAAGAATTTTAAGTTATGTAATGACTAAGGG